>CAZDKN010000009.1:5421-13474 GCA_964506065.1 uncultured Saccharimonas sp. (SeqCode)
TTGATCTCCATATTCGGTCATAAAAGATTCGGGATGAAACTGAACTCCATACACAGGATAGTCTTTGTGTTGCATCGCCATAATAGTGCCGTCGTCCGACCAAGCTACCAGCTCAAACTCCTGCGGTAACGTATCGACCACCAGAGAGTGGTAGCGAGCCGCCAAAAAAGGGTCACGCACTCCACGAAGCAACCCGAAACCCGTGTGGCGAATTACGCCACGTTTGCCATGAACAATTTCCTTCGCACGGGCTGTATTGCTACCAAACACCTCACCCAAACATTGGTGACCTAGGCATACTCCTAGAATTGGCGTTGTCTTATAAAACTCACGTATAACATCCATACTAATACCGCTCGCGCGAGGTGTTTTGGGACCAGGAGAAATAACAATGTGCGTAGGAGCTAGATTTTTAATTTCATCAACTGTTATTTCGTCGTGTTTAGCTATCAGTACTTCATAACCAAGGCTGGCGACTTGTTGATACAGGTTATAAGTAAAAGAATCGTAGTTATCGATCAGTAAAATCATATCTGTCTCTCGCACGTTCTCACTTATCTCAGTATACCTAATATTGCTGGTCCTGATAAAGATACGTTACAAGTAGACAGAAATCTGAGAATCAGCTGAACCAGGGTCTATCCCTGGTAGCAAGAACGTTAGCTTGGGAGAGGTAACAGTATGGTAGAGCATCTCTAAACCACGTATAATAAAATACATGGATGAAAAAAACGACGAGACGGCACCAAAAAAAACTAGAAAAATCTCGAAACAAACTCTTGGAAAACTAATAAAAATTCTCAGCGTTTCGGCACTAACCGTTGTTGCTGCCGTTGCCGCATACCTTGGCTATTTATATGTCATGTCACCCGACGTAATCCGTAATCCGCAGATGGAACACTATCATTTCCGCATGCAGATTATTGTCGACGGCAAAGCCGAAGACTTTGGCGGTCAGGGCTACCAAGTGGGGTACTCAAAAGATCAATGCAATGCTAATTTGGTTGAACAACCGATCCACTTCCACGACAATATGGATCAGTTCGTTCATATCCACTGGCGAGGTATGACTGGCGGTATGGTAATGAAATACTATGGCTGGAATTACATTGGTGGACTACGTAACTCGCTAGGCTACAAGCTAAACGACCTTGCAGATATTCAAGAAGTCACAATCCATGGATCTTACCTGCCTGATGTTACAAAAGATACGAAGTTCTATATATACACTGGTGACGATGAGGGCTATACCGAACGTACTTTTGATGACTGGCGAGACAAAGACCTGGAAGAGTTCTTTGGCAAAGAGAGTAACTTCCCTAAACCAGAGGAAGTGAGTTTGCTCGACATTCTATTCCCGCCAGCCTACGCTCATGGGACCGCCGATGATGCGGACGGCGATGATGGAACAGAGACCGAAGAAGAAAAGCTAACTCGTATCAACAACCTCCTAGGTAATGTCGTGATATTCGTACAGAGCGAAAATCCAACCGATACACAAATTAAAGCAAAGTTTGCAAATCTTGTACCACTTACTGACAGTACTTGTGGCGGGTAATTTTGGTATTATATAAACATGGGTACACTTAAAACACTTCCAAATGATGCGAGCGTCGAAGACTTTATCAGTACAGTAAGTGATGAGAACAAAAGAAAAGACAGCCTCGCACTTTTAAAAATGTTCATCTCCGCCACTAAACAGCAGCCCAAAATGTGGGGTACGAGCATTATTGGATTTGGATCCTATCACTACAAATCCGAAAGAAGCTCCCAGGAGGGTGACTGGCCACTCGTTGGTTTTTCTCCTCGCAAACAAAATCTTACGCTATATATAGTTCACGGCTTTGACGACTACCAAGACCTCTTAAAAGACCTTGGAAAGCACAAAACAAGCGTGGGCTGTCGGTATATCAATAAGCTAGCCGACGTAAACTTTTCAGTCCTAGAAAAGCTCGTCAAAAAGGCTTACATAGACATGAAGACCAAGTACGCTTAGTACTAAGCTGTTCTGCGTGGTATGATTGTATAGATATAATAAGATTGGATGTCAAAATATGGCCAAACACAAGAACTGGCATGGTGCATCCCGAAAGCGTATTTTAAAGAAAAAGCTGAAGGCGCAACAAAAATAGGGTTATAAATCGAGTCCAAAGCGACTCGATTTTTTTGGCTTTGCTACCAAACATTGTTTCGTGGCACCCGAAGTATCCTTGCTAGCGCGAACTGCACTATAAATAACAATATAGTTAGCCCAGCAAACGCCAAACTAACGTACATTGCTACAGTAAAGTCGAGTGCTTGCTTATCCATAAACTGAGAACATAGCACCAAAATAACAGGAATGACAATTAGCAGTGCCTTAACGACCACAACAAGACGATACTTTATTGACCGTACTTTCTTGGGTGACTGTTCGCTTTTTTGAACGTGTTGTACGCGTAAAACTATCGGCACAGTCTGTTCGGCTACCTCGTGTACAACTTTCCGGCCAGTCGTAGCGATCGTCTTTGGTATTCTGATAAAAACGTAGATCGACAACGCTATGATACCGACGGTCACTATTGCTGCCAAAACAGTCAGCGGCACGCTGCCGGTCACCTCAACTGGCACTGTAGGTGCTTGAATGACAGGTTCTTTGACGGGAGTGTTACTGCTCAGTAGATCTTTTATGGGGTTTGCATAGATCGCGACCGCAAAAAGCCACTGTAATGAGCACATCAAATACGCTAATGCGCCAAACAGCGCCACAATATGCTTTTTAAATTTATTCGCAGAGTTTTTGGACATAAAGCGTTTTTATCCAATGTCCCTACGTCGATACCCAATTGCCGAAGCAACGACAGCAACGACAGCAATGCCAACAAGGTAGATTACTAATCCCTGATCAACCTTGCCGCTCAACATGCTCAGCGTGTCGTAGTAGTGAAAGGGCAGTGCTTTAGCGACTGGCTCCAATACGTCAACAAAACCAGCGAGCGATGACACAAGGTAACTACCGAAACACAACATTACTGCAACAATGCCGCCAAAGCGACGAGTCAATCTACTCATAGCGATAAGTGCGAAGGCAACCGCACCAAACGAAGCCGAAAACGCAAACGCCATAAAGTGAGTCAATGCCAAATATCCCTGATTAATATCAAGGTTCGCAATCTCAGCACAGATAATTACCGCAACATAAGAAATAACCGCAACGATACCAACAATAGTCGCTACCGTCAGCGCTTTGGCGGCAAGAAGCTGCAAACGACCAACTGGACGGGCAAGTGCAAGTTCAACTGTTAAGTCATTTTCGTCGCGACTCATCAATCCCGAGACCAACGTAATCATCATAATAATGAGTAGTATTGGTAGCGTAATGTAGTACACCTGTGAACTCAGGTACCCAGCAGGCGAGAACAAATCAGAACCTCCTAAAAATGACGCTGCAGACCCAGAAAAGTCACCAAACGCTTGATCAAGCTGCTGAGCCTGATCTTCTAGCGCAAGATACGATAGCACCGTGAGTGCAACGAGGCTTGTAATGCCAAGTGTCCACCACAATAAAAACCACCGACGCCTGCTTAGCTCCCATAATACAGTCGCGATCATACGCCTGACTCCCGATCATAAAAGCTCATGAACTCGTCTTCTAACTCTAGCTGTTCGATCGTCATCGATATAACTTCTGTCTTAGCCAACACTGCAAGTGCTGACGAAATGGTATCAACGGGGCGAATAGTAATGTTCTTGTCGTTAACTTTTATTACTTCGAGCGATTTAGATTTTTGTAGCACACCAACGTCCGTTTTGTTCGACACCGTAATATGCCACGTCGGCAACCTATGTTGCATCATTTTAGCAACCGTACCCTCGTGTACAAGCTTCCCCTGACGAATAATACCGATACGATCACAAATGCGCTCGACTTCGCCGAAGCTATGGCTGCTCAAAAAAACCGCCGTTCCACGTGCTTTTGATTCCTCAATTGTTTTATAAAACTGCTCTTGCATCAGAGGGTCAAGTCCACTCGTTGGCTCATCAAGGATTAACACTTTCGGCTGGTGCATAAACGCCTGAATCAATCCGATTTTTTGACGGTTACCCTTTGAAAGTGTATCGGTCTTTTTATCAAGTTGCGCCTCAAAGCGTGTTTGCAGTTCTGCCAAGTACGTATCGTCAATTCCACCGTGCAGTTTCGCCAAGTAGGCGAGTAGTTGCCTGCCTGTTACTTTGCGAGGCAAAGCCACATCGCCTGCCAAATAGCCAATTTCCTTTTTTAACTCAGTACTTGCCGTCACACTGTCTTTACCTAAAATAGTCATACTGCCACTCGTTGGCCGTAAAAAATCCATCAACAAGCGAATAGTCGTAGACTTGCCCGCGCCGTTTGATCCTAAAAATCCATATACTTCACCGGGTTTAATCTCGAGCGACACACCGTCAACAGCCGCGACTTTACTTCCTGCATAGTATTTTGTTAGGTGACGCAGCGCGATTGTGTTCATGGTTATATACAGTATACCAAAACCTGCCAAACGTTTAATGTATATTTGACACGTAAGACAGCCAAGACCTGATATAATTGCCCCTAATGAAAGAAATTCTCAGCATTATCGCTGTCGTACTGACGTTTGTCGCATATGTTCCGTACTATCGAGATATCTTAAAAGGCAAAACACATCCCCACATATACAGCTGGTCGCTTTGGGGACTACTGACGATACTCCTCGTTGCGTTACAAATTCAGGGTGGTGCTGGAGTTGCAACCTGGGTAACCGCTGCTGCTGGATTACTATGTGTAGGAGTTGTTGTTCTGAGCCTCAAAGATGGCAAGAAGGATATTACTAAGTCAGATACTATAGTCGCTGTACTTTCTCTGATGGCAATCGGCTTCTGGCTGATAGTGGACCAACCAATTATTTCAATCGTTCTCGTTGTCATTGCGGACCTGCTGGCATTTTATCCAACCGTGCGCAAATCGTGGCGCAAACCACACACTGAAACGTTGTCTCTATACGTTACAAACACTCTACGGTTCACGCTCGCGTTACTTGCCGTCGAAACCTACACGGTACTCTCGTCGCTCTGGCTTGTCGCATGGGTTGTAGCTAACGGATTATTTTCGATTATACTTGTTGTCAGACGCAGACAGGTAACTACCAGGTAAGGTATGCTAAGAGTATGAAAATCATCAATCTATCCGAAACAGCTTCAATCATTAGTCAGTACTTGCACGAAATCAGAGACGTTTCTATACAGCGCGATCGCATGCGCTTTGTAAAAAACCTCGAACGCATCGGCAGTATCTCAGCCTACGAGATCAGCAAAGAGCTAGCCTATACGGCCTCAGAAGCACGTACGCCACTGACTACAGCTGCGACTAGTATGCTTGCGCCGCAACCTGTCGTCGCGACTATTATTCGAGCAGGCTTACCAGTCTACGATGGGTTTTTGAATATCTTTGACAGCGCCGACAGTGCATTCATGGCAGCATACCGCAAACTAGGGGATAGTGGCGTTATGGAAAGCGTCATAGAATACGCGTCGTCACCAAAACTCGATGGTCGTCCACTCATCATCGCCGACACAATGATCGCCACAGGTACAACTATTGTCGATATTTACGAAAAGTTACTAGAGTACGGTCAGCCGTCACAGGTATTTATTAGCGGCGTTATAGTGTCCAAACCCGCAATCACATATCTAGAAGAGCATATCCCAGCAGTCACATTATACGCCGCTGCGATTGATGACGAACTGAATGACAAGTTCTTCATAGTCCCAGGTCTGGGTGATGCAGGCGATATTAGTTACGGCAAAAAGTACCGCGGACCAGTTGAGTAGTACCCAAAGACTAGTGAGAAAGTTCGTTTGCAGGAGGTACTGGTTCTGCTGTACTTGCTTCTAATAACTCCACGGCATCGTTCGAGCCATACCTTCGCCAGTACACGTTTAAGTCACTGTCAGGATCAGCAAGTTGCATCATTGAGGGGTGACTTCCCATCGGGTTTCGATTACCCTCAGCTTTTGTCGCGATAGTACGTGCACCCTCAAGAAGCAGTAGCGAATGATCGCGCGCTACTTCTTGTGCCTCAAACGCATCCATATCTTGTACACGCCCCGGTAGATCAAGGCTACCTAAAATAAGGGAAGTGTTGCCTAAAGTTCTACCAAGTTTTTCATTAAGTCGCACACCTTCGTAGCCTCTAATATAGCGTTCATAAAGGCTTGTCGCAAAATCGACAGACTGCTCCATGCCGCCCTTGGCCTTCTCTAAAAGAGTTTGACTCGTCGCACGCTGTTCGTCGGCGCCTTCACCGTCAACAAGTGTTGCTAGCTCCAGCTTCCTGTCCATTACTTTTGCGCCACGTGCAAAATCATAATAAGCGGTGTTAATACCTGTCAGCGCCAACAACCTTACCGTAAAGCCGCCATCGTCAACCTCACCACGCATAACAGGCGGCAACATTCGATCAGCGTAAATGAGACCTTTGCGCTCTTGATCACGCACCAAAGCGCCTTGTCGACGCGCACGACGAAAGGCTATTTCGCTTGGTTTTCGAGCACTTGCAGGTTGAGCGTCATTACCATCAGGTGGTAAATGATGACTCGGTAAATTTAACTCACTATAGGGTTTTTTCACACTCATAACCAAAGTATACAATCTAATAGGTTTGCTGTCAATGAAGCAGAAGTTAATTAAGGGCGCAGCGTGCCAGCGAACACTTGCCATGCCAGAAGAGATTTGGCAGCAAGACTCAGAATAATATAGACAAATTCACCGTACAGGTAATTCTTCCAAGGACCGATTTTTTTATACTGTAAGACCATATTAATAGCAAAGGTGTTGAAGAACAGGAATATAGATACAAATATCCAATATACAAACGACGGTGCACTACTGCCATTATCTGCGCCGAGCCACAAGTAAAAGGCCACGACTACCCATGGGACGATGCCTGCAAGACACCCAATCCAATAACTGAGCCAGTTGGTCTTCTTGGTTGTTTGATTGTGTACTTCCATGACGAGCCCCAACAGATTCATAATCGCAACAAGAGAGAATAACATCACCAAACTCATTGCGTCGTATATTCCAACCAATAGTGCGATGCCGACAATCATAACGCTTGCAGAGAGCGAATATTCGATCCAACGCGCAACGTTAATACCACGAGCAAGTCCCGTGCTGTACTGCTTGTTATATACCGTAGCAATCACAAAATGCGCTGCTGCTGACAAAAACAAGAAAATAGCAATCAACAAAGGCAGTGATAGTTCAAACAGTACCTTGGTGGTTGGCTCTAATGCCTGCGTAGCGGGATTGAACACTAAAAAATTACCACTTATAGGTAATAAAAAGTCTTTACTGAGTAGTAAAACGGCAATTGCCTGCGATAAGTGCAAGAACCCCGCAATGATATTAAGTTTTCGCAATCTTTGCATAGTGATAGGTTTTGTCATATATGAACTATAACACAAGCACAATCTAAGCAAATTCGAACCAAAGAGCAGGGATATGTCGCTACTAGTTAGCGCCAATCAGTACAGTAATCGCTCTTACCGGTACGGCTGCCGTCGCGTTCTGGATAGGTGAGTACCTTTGTCTTGTCTGGTTCAGGCAGATTGTCGAACCAACATAAAGCATAGAACGATTGCTCTTTGTCGGTTATGCGCAGCTCATCTGTCTTGTATAGTTCGGTCGTAGAAGCCACGTTGCGTTTCCTTAAGTCGTATAAACCAAAATCGAAAAAGGTGTTTACGTCACTCTCTATACCTATAGTTGTCGCAATGACTGTTCCTTTTGGTACCCATGGGTGATCATCGAAACGGGTTGTTCGACTGTCGTCTGGTTGCGGCTCGGGCATTCGATCAGCATACTTTTGGAACTCGTCTGTCAAAGTCCCTAGGTGGTCTAGTCGGAACATAACACCACATGGGTCAATAAAATCGAACATGTGTTGCACTTCGCCAAACGATATATAACGCGAACCGCGATATATATATCCGTCCCTAACTGTAGAGACGACCATGTCATTATTTGACTGCATGTCAGTCGCAAGGCCTCCGT
>CAZDKN010000010.1:0-572 GCA_964506065.1 uncultured Saccharimonas sp. (SeqCode)
ATATCGACCTGTTGGTTCGTAGTTCGATCAAAGCAAGCGAAGTATTGCGTCATGATCTAGAAGAATTTGTTGAGTCAGGTAAAATTACCGTGCACCTGAACACAACTACAGAAGAGATTGTAGCAGTTGACGGCAAAGTAACTTCAGTCAAGGCAACCAAAGACGATAAACCAGTGACATTCGAGACCGATGGTGTATTCGTGTTTGTTGGACTAAAACCAAATACGCAGTTCCTAGCAGGCAGTGGCGTTAAACTCGATGAGCAGGGTCTAGTGAAAACAGATACAAAATTACAGACGAATATAAAAGGCGTCTTTGCGAGTGGAGATGTGCGAAGTGGTGCGACCTTACAAATCGCTAGTGCGGTTGGTGAAGGAGCGGCTGCAGCGCTGTCGATCCGCGAATATCTTGATGATCTAAAACACGCCTAAGTCTGTAAATTTTTGATAAATGTCTCGAGCTGACTGATAACGTCAGGGTTTTCTGTTAGCAAGGCGATCTCACGCGTACCAAGAATAGCTCCTGCGTTGGAGAAGTTTTGTGACCCGGTCAAAGCAACTTGGCGGCCGTCG
>CAZDKN010000010.1:582-5555 GCA_964506065.1 uncultured Saccharimonas sp. (SeqCode)
TAAAAAAGCATAAATTTTGCGTGGAGGTATCGTGTACCAGTATAGAGAGTTGATAGTTTTGTAAAGAACATACCAAGCTGGATAACAAAGCGATTAAGTGCTTTGGCGTTTGAAGGCAGGTTGAAGTAAAGTTGAGAACTAGTCCTTTTTAGCAATCTGCTAAGCTTCCCCGTCGGACAATATTGAGAGACAAGTATAACTTTTGAGGCCTCGGCAGTAAGCCGACAGGCAGAGCGGTAAATAATTGAGTCACCGAACAAACCGCCGTCGATGAAGATTGTGTCATCTCCGTGTTTGAAACTATGGCTACGGTAGGCGTATCCCCCAGCGTCTGCTCTGGCGAGGCGGTGGTATTCGTCGATGAGTTTGTCGGCGAGCGCACTATCGCGTATCTTGAACATATAGTCATGATTCTCGATACCTTTTTGGTACAGGTTGACACCACCAAACGAATACACAGTATCATCGACAACACACCATTTCATATGTGTTCGGCCACTGTAAATGAGACTGTGCGAACGACCTAGCCAGGTGAACTTTACGCCGCTTTTGATAAACCGTTTACTCATGCGCGTAGTTGAGCGGGATTGTTTGGTACGGTAACGCGTCGGCCAGATGAAGCCACCAAGTTCACCATAGGTAAAGACGTCAGCAGCAACTTCGACCGTTACGCCACGCTCGGCTGCCTCGGCGAGTGCGTCGATAATCTCGTCGGTCGAACTATCGTTTGCAACAATCATCGAAAGAAACGATACTCGAGTTTTTGCCCGGCGAATGTGTTTAGCGGCGTCAGTGACGTACGCTGCGGGAAGCATAAGCTTGGGTGAAGTTGTCATGTTACTATGATTATATCTTGTCCACGCGAAAAACTGATAAAATAAGGGTAGAGAATATAACCAAGGAGACTTTTTATGGCAGATTTTAATACTATTTTGACACCAGGCGATGTAGACGGCGGCGTAGTGAACGTAGTTGTCGAGATTCCACAAGGCAGCACACATAAGATTGAGTGGAATCGAGAACTCGCAGCGTTTCAACTAGATCGTGTTGAGCCTTATATATTCCCAAAGCCCACGAACTACGGATTCATACCACAAACGCTTGATGAAGACGGCGACGAATTGGACGCACTGATTATTACAGACCAACCACTTGCAACAGGCATATTCTTGGAAGCGAAGGTTATTGGTGTTTTGAAGTTTGAAGACGACGGAGAAGTCGACGATAAGATCGTTGTTGTACCGGCGGACGATCGTAATACTGGCAACGCTATAGGTAGTCTCGATGATTTATCTGATCAACTAAAAAAGCAAATCGAACATCACTTTACTCACTACAAAGACCTGAAGAAACCTGGATCGACAATCGTCAATGGTTGGGGTGATGTCGCCCAGGCTAAAGCTGTCATTCACGAATCAATTGAGCGCTGGAACAAAAAGTAGCTTAATCTTTCATCATCGCGACGATTGAATGACGACCGTCGGTCGAACGTCGGCCCGCTAAAAACTCACTATGAGAAAAGTAGTGTGGGTCAGTGGTGGTATCACTGTTATTGTCTGTAATGTTCTTAGCGAGAACGCCTGCAGCTTGAAGTTGTTCGAGGACGACTTCTTTGAGCCCACGGTTGTTAAACGCAAACACGGGGTATTTATCTTTACCTGGGGCTGGCGTTAACCATACTAGCAGATCCTCAGGAACAGACAGATAGTTCGTAACAAGAAATGTGACGGACTCGTACGCGCCATTTTGTTCCAAACTATGTCGTCCAATATGGGATAACATCAGAACCTGTTTGACAGGGTCGTAGATAACTGTTCCGACACAGTCTGCAAGTGGCAGAAAGAGAGCGTGATTTGGCTGTGTTGTGATAAGGGCGTCTGCAGGATGTTTATCGTCTCCGAACATACTTTCACCTTTGTTTCGACTTGTTACTTCGCGGTAACGTTTGAAATCTGTGGTGTCAAATGTCACGTCGACTCGGGATGTTTGTTTTATGTCAATTCCATGCTTTTTTAAAAAAGCTTTGCGGTTGTTGATAACCTGTTGGTCGGCTTTATCTTCGTGGATGAGCATATTGCCGTCCTCGACGGTCGAGATCGCAACGACTAAATTCATGGTTTTTTTCTGAGTGCTTTTTGGCGTATGATGTTAGCCGCGCCCGTAAGGCTTTCGATGATACCGAGTTGTTTGAGTTGACCGCGGAGCTTGTTACGTGCGTGCGTAGTGGTCACCAAATCTTTCCACGCTTGTTTTGGTTGGGATAACTTCCGCGTGACCACCTCAACCACGTCACCATTATGAAGCGGCTTGTCGAACGGGTGGATGTTGCCGTTGACAGTAAAACTATAGGCATGTTTGGCGATGTCGCTATGAACAAGGTATGCAAAATCAAGAGGTAAGGCGCCTTCTGGAAGGTTGAAGATGTCGCCTTTTGGAGAGTAGACAAAAATGCGATTTCCGAACAAATCAATATTCAGTTGATCTGTCGAGACTTCCTCATTATCACGGAGGCGAAGAGCGACTTCCTGCAGTTGAGTAATCCATTGCAAGTGTGCTGGTAATGTCGAAGTGCCTCTTTTTAGGCGATAGTCTTCCGTATCCTTTTGTTCGTGATAATGGAAGCTTGCAGCTAGTCCTCGTTCGGCGTATTCATGCATTTCATAGGTACGAATCTGGAATTCGACGATTTGCTCGTTCAATGTAATGACAGTTGTATGAAGGCTTTGGTAGCCGTTAACCTTTGGCAGAGCGATGTAATCTTTGATTCGGTTAAACATCGGTTGGTATATTGAGTGAATTAAACCCAGAACACGGTAGCAATCTTCCTGAGTCGCAACGAGGATTCGAAGCGCCATGAGGTCGTAAATGTCATCTATATTTCCGTCGACTTTCTTTAGTTTTCGATGTAAGCTATAAATGCTTTTTACGCGACCGTTAATCTCGGCTTTGATACCTTGTCTCTTTAGGACGGCTTCGACTTCAGCTCTCACAGCCCCTAGTTTTCGAGTGCTGCGACCAAGCCGCTTACGTAGGATAGCTTGCATCTTCTTGTACTCGGCAGGGTCTAGATAGCTGAATGCCAATTCCTCGATTTGTATTCGAACTCGTCCCATAGCGAGTCGATCTGCCATAGGACCGAATACTTCGAGTGATTCACGCGCTATTTTGATTTGTTTTTCTTTGGGCAAATATTGTAACGTCGACAAGTTATGTAAGCGGTCAGCCAACTTTATAATAATGACCCGAACATCCTGACCGACAGCGATAAGGAGTTTTGATAAATTATCTTTAGTTTGCGGTAAATAGTTAGCTAGATCTTGCATGCCAGAACGGGCTTGCGAGACTTTTGTGACGCCGTCAACCAAGAACGCAACATTTTTTCCGAAAAGTGATTCGATCTGTTCGAGCGTGATTTCGCTATCTTCGACAGTGTCGTGCAGTACGCCAGCCAGGACGCTGTCGATATCCATACCCCATTCAATCAGCATGTTAGCAACAGCAAGGGGGTGTATGATATAGGGTTCGCCGCTCATGCGCTTTTGACCCGCATGGGCCTTTGTGGCAAAGTCGATTGCACTGTCAAGTTCGAGGACTTGGCTCTCCTCGTAGTGCAGCCGGGCGTTATCGAGCAATGTTTTCTTCTGTATCATAGTTGTTATAAGTATACGATATATTGTCGGTGTTAGCTAAGGATGGTATAGTTTATTTAATAGATACGCTAATGCTTATAGAAAAGGATGGGACTACATGACACAGGTAAAACTTGGTATCAACGGCTTTGGGAGAATTGGTCGTAACGCATTCAAGATTGCTTTTGAACGAAGCGATATTGAAATTATCGCTATTAACGATTTGACTGATACCAAAACACTTGCGTATTTGCTACAACACGACAGTAATTATGGGCTGTACAAACAAAAAGTTGAGTTTGATGAAACGGGTATTATCGTAAATGGTAAGCACGTCAAAGTGCTGGCCGAAAAAGATCCCGCAGCGCTTCCGTGGGGTGACCTAGGCGTTGAACTTGTGATTGAGTCGACTGGACGTTTTACAGCTAAGGAAGACGCAGAACTGCACATCAAAGCTGGCGCCAAGCGAGTTGTCATTAGTGGTCCAAGTAAAAGTGAAGGCGTTGATACGATTGTGTTAGGCGCGAACGAAGACAAGATTGAAAGTGCAAGTGAAGTGATAAGTAACGCTAGCTGTACGACAAACTCGTTAGGTATGGTAATGGCAATTCTGGACGGCGAATTTGGTGTTGAAAAGTCACTACTGACAACTGTTCACAGCTACACAGCCAGCCAAGCATTGCAAGATGCGCCAAGTAAAGACCTTCGCGAAGGCCGAAATGCCGCCGAGAACATTGTTCCGACAACAACTGGTGCTGCGATTGCTGTGACGAAAACGTTGCCACAACTGGAAGGCAAGTTTGATGGACTGAGTATTCGTGTTCCAACACCAGTCGTATCGATTAGTGACGTGACGGTACTACTTGGTCGTGACGTGACGGTTGAAGAAATCAACGACGTGTTTAAAAAGGCAGCGAAAGAGCCGTTTTACCAAGGTATATTAGGGGTGAGTGAAGAGCCTCTCGTCAGCCGTGACTATATCGGTAACAGTTACTCCGGCGTGGTAGATCTGTTACTAACCAAAGTTGTAGGTGGTAACCTCGCCAAAGTCATGGTATGGTACGACAACGAATGGGGATACAGTAATCGCTTGGTCGAACTTGTTGCCGACGTTGGCAAAACACTCAACAAAAACTAAGCATCGAGTTTTGCGATACGGCGAAGGTGTCGCTCAACGTCAGTGGTAGGTGTCTCGAGCCAAACACGAGATGCCTGCTTCATTTCATCCATCGTGAGGAAGCGCGCTGAAAGACTGAGTATATTCGCATTATTGTGTTGACGGGATAATTTGACTATCTCGTAGGGATCGTCGCTCATTGTGCCTTCGGCGTCAATTGCTGTTTT
>CAZDKN010000010.1:5565-13356 GCA_964506065.1 uncultured Saccharimonas sp. (SeqCode)
AACCATAAAATACCGCACAGCGAATACCTTTGATGCGATTGGCTGCAATGGCTTCGCCTTGACCACTGCCACCCATTATGATCCCAACGTCACAACTGCCATCAGCGACCGCCTTTGCTGCGGGAAACATAAAGTCAGGGTAGTCATCTTCGGGATCAAATGCCTGAGGCCCAAAGTCAACACAAGTATGTCCAAGTGATTCTAAAAAGGTGCGAAGTTCTTTGAGTGCTTCAAAGCCGCTGTGGTCTGTTGTAATAGCAATTTTCATATATTCATCATACTACATCCCTGTGATATTCGGATCCTGCCACCCGATGGTAGAAATTTATACACAAGGGGTTTTGTTTGTGAGACAAACCGCTTATACTTATGATATGAAGATTTACCTCGGGTCTGATCACGCAGGCTTTCATTTGAAGGAAAAAGTATTTGCGTATCTTGCAAAGCACAACTATGACGTTGACGACGTGGGCGGGCACACGCTTGACCCCAACGACGACTTTCCTGAATTCGCACAACAAGCAGCACTCAAGATTATGAGTCATGAACATGATGACGTGCGTGCGATTCTGATCTCAGGTGGCGGACAGGGCATGGCTATTGCAGCGAACCGCTTCAGAGGCATTCGTGCGACTGTTGTGTGGGATGCACACGAGGCAAAAATGGTTCGAAACGACAACGACAGCAACATTCTCTGCTTACCAGCTCGTCTATTAGAGAACGATGAAAGTGCCTGGGAAGGTATTCTCGAGACATGGCTCAACACTCCGTTCGCGAGTGCTGTTCGCTATAAACGCCGTAACGCACAGATTGACGAGGTTTAAGATGAGTGTTATTGCCCCCACGATTACTGTTGAGACGCCCGAACAGTACAAAGGCGCCATCGAGCGTTTGCAACCCTTTGCTCAACGTGTCCACATCGACATTAGTGACGGCGAGTTTGCTCCAACTTTCTTGCTTGATGAAAAGCAAATATACTGGCCAAAAGAATGGATTGTTGATATTCATGCAATGGTAGCGCGTCCAACAGAACACTTACCCGCCCTTATTGCACTTAAGCCGAATTTGATTGTGTTTCATGCTGAGACAGGCGTTAACCTAGCACCAATTCTAGAAGAGATTAAAAAGAACGGTATTAAAGCTGGAATCGCCTTGCAACGACCAACGGTCCCATTGACCGTAAGTGGCGCTATTAAGTCAGCGGATCATGTACTGGTATTCAGCGGTGATCTGGGACACTATGGCGGAACAGCAAGCCTGATGCAACTTGAAAAAGTACGGCTGATCAAGGCGATTAACCCTGCTGTCGAGATTGGTTGGGATGGTGGCGTGAGCGTTGAAAACGCTTATACCTTAACGCAGGGTGGGGTTGATGTTCTTAACACAGGAAGCGCAATTGCCGAGTCGACCGATCCCGCTCTTGCTTATGCTACACTGGTGAAAGAGATAAATAAGCACGGAGTCATTTAGTGAGTGGGCAATTGACGATTACGCAACTGCAACAAAAAGCCGAGATAATTCGAGAAGATATTATTCGTATGTTGGAGGCAGCTCGGAGCGGGCATAGCGCTGGACCGTTAGGGCTCGCTGATATTTTTGCGGCGCTTTATTTTAATATTTTAAATATTGATCCTAAGAACCCTGAATGGGAAGATCGTGATATTTTCCTACTTAGCAATGGCCACTGTATACCTGTACAGTATGCAGCGATGGCAGAGGCCGGGTTTTTTGACAAGGAAGAACTGCTGACGCTTCGAAAATTCGGCAGCCGTCTGCAAGGTCATCCAGAGCGCGAACGTTTGCCGGGACTCGAAAACACAAGTGGACCATTAGGCAGTGGGCTGTCGCAAGCGGCAGGTTATGCTTACAGCCTGCAGTATATCGATGACATCAAGCACCGTTTCGTGTACGTGATGATGGGTGACGGTGAGTTGGACGAGGGCAATATCTGGGAAGCCGCAATGTTTGCGGGTAAGAATAAACTTTCGCAACTCATCGGGTTTATTGACCGCAATAACATACAAATTGATGGTAATACCGAAGACGTCATGCCGCTAGAAGACTTAAAGGGTAAATGGGAATCGTTTGGTTGGCATGTGCTCGAGATTGATGGCCATAACATCGAAGGTATTATTGACGCAGCAAGTATGGGACGAGCAATTACGAACCGCCCAACCATGATTATCGCTCACACAATTCCAGGCAAAGGTGTAGACTTTATGGAATACGACTACAAATGGCACGGCACGGCACCTAGTAGCGAGCAAGCGAAAGATGCACTGATAAAACTCCGCACGCTGAACGGGAAAATTACACATGAGGGTATGGGGGTATGAGCGATTATCAGCTAAATCCAGATCTTTATAACGAAGATGTTAAACAAGAACCCATTCGTGCGGGGTTCGGCAGAGGTCTAAAAGCAGCTGGCGAGGTAAATGATCGTATTGTGGCGCTTTGTGCTGATCTTACAGACAGTACTCAAATGTCGCTGTTCAAAGAAGCTTTTCCGAATCGCTTCGTCGAAATAGGAGTGGCTGAACAGAACCTTGTAACTGTTGCCTCGGGTATGGCGCGTGCAGGAAAGATTCCGTTTACGAGTAGCTACGCAGCGTTTAGTCCAGGACGTAACTGGGAACAAATCCGTACGACGGCGGCCCTTAATAACCAACCCGTGAAGATTGTGGGCTCTCACGCTGGTGTGAGCGTTGGTCCAGACGGAGCGACGCATCAAATGCTAGAAGATATCGCATTGATGAGGGTATTACCGAACATGGTTGTTATAGCACCTGGCGACAGTATAGAGGCCGAGAAGGCAACACGCGCGATTGCCGAGAATGGAAAACCTAGCTATATTCGGTTGGCTCGTGAAAAGACACCAATCTTTAGCGTGGAAGAATCGCCATTCGAGATCGGAAAAGCATATGTGTTAAGAGAAGGTCATGACGTCTCACTTTTGGGCACAGGTACGATGACATATCAACTGCTAGCGGCGGCAAATATACTGGCTGAACAGGGTATACAGGCCGAGGTCGTACATGTTCCGACTATTAAGCCACTGGACAAAGAAACAATTCTGACGAGTGTTCGTAAAACTGGACGAGTCATCACGGCAGAGGAAGCTCAAGCGGCTGGCGGTTTCGGAGGCGCTGTGGCTGAACTGTTGTCAGAGCAGTTGCCGACACCGCTCAAGCGAATCGGGATGCAAGATCGTTTTGGAGAATCAGGAGCGCCGAATGAACTAATGGATCATTTCGGGTTTACTGCAGCAAAGATCACAGAGACTGTTCGAACATTTATAGATACTACATCAAAATACCATCAAGAATACTAGGGGGCTACATGGGACTAACTATTAATCAAATCCGAGAAAACACAACCAGGGCGCGTCATTTGATGCAACGCTCACGAGCACAAGGCTTTGCGGTCGGAGCATTTAATATTGATAACCAAGATACAATTATCGCGGTCTGTCGCGCTGCCCAAAAGCTTAACTCACCTATCTTGGTTGAAGTAACCACCGACGAAGTAAAAGCAATGGGACTTGAAAACATCCGTGATCTTGTCGACAATTACAAAGCTGAGTATGGATTAGAGATATATATCAACTTAGACCATAGCCCTACTGTGGAAGACGCCAAGCGAGGCATAGATGCTGGGTTTGAGTTTATTCACATTGATATTTCTACCGCCAACCACGAAGCAAGCGACGAAGATATCATTAACGCTACAAAAGAAATTGTTGAATATGCAAAATTTACCGGGGCACTAGTCGAGAGCGAGCCGCATTATTTCGGCGGTTCGTCCAATCTTCATACCGAAGACATTGACTACGAAGAAGTTAAAAAAACATTTAGCACACCAGAAGGCGCAAAAGCATTCGTTGACGCGACCGGTATTGACACTTTTGCTGCCGCTGTCGGTAACCTACACGGTAAGTACCCAGTTCCAAAAGAACTCGACCTAGAACTACTACAGCGCATACGTGACGCTTTGCAATGTCAAATTAGTCTGCATGGTGGAAGCGATACACCGCTTCACTACTTCGGTGAGGCTGCAAAGATCGGTGTGAGCAAAGTAAACATCAATAGCGATTTGCGCTATGTTTTCCGCAAAGGGCTTGAGAAGACGCTTGCGGACAATCCTGACCAGTTCGCGGTAGTCAAAATTATGGAACCTGTCCGAGAAGCAGTCCAGGCAGTTGTCGAAGAAAAAATCAGTTCGTTCGGCAGCGCGGGCAAAGCGGTCATCTAGAGCTTAGGAATGGGCTTTTGCTTCGATTGCGCCCAAAAGCGAGGCAAACGAATCTTGGAATTTTTTGACACCTTGGCTTTCGAGTGTCCGCGAGACGTCTGTTAAATCAACTCCAGCTGCCTCGATTGCATCGAGTGTACGTTTTGCTTCGGCAATATCGGGCAGTGTTATAAAGTGAGCGTCCGCAGGGAGGTGGTCGATGATCTTGCCAATAGTATCCTCGGGGAGAGTATTAATGGTAAAAGGTGCTAGCAGGTTGCCGACATACATCAGATCGTCGTAATCAGGATTCTTCGTGGATGTCG
This sequence comes from uncultured Saccharimonas sp. (SeqCode), assembly GCA_964506065.1. GTDB lineage: Bacteria > Patescibacteriota > Saccharimonadia > Saccharimonadales > Saccharimonadaceae > UBA1547. The sequence continues at coordinate 10,122 of CAZDKN010000010.1, forward strand.
ATGCCCATAATAATCGCTGAATTGCGGGACTATCATCGTCGAGTACAGCTGTTTTGGCAAAGTTATCAAGGAAAACCCCATATGCTAGGCGAGCTTGGGCAATAGCGGCCTTGCCACGGAGTTCGAGTGCATCTGGAGTGTTTAGCTCGGTGAGACGTGCATCTACTTCGCTATCGACACGACTAATAAAGAACGATGCAACACTACGTGCGTTGTTGATCATGCCTAAGGCATGGGTAGCAAGGTGAGCTTCGGCTACCTGACGATAATGATCGAGGCTGAAAATAAGCGTTACATTGACATTAATGCCATCTGACAGCAACGTACGAACGACAGGTACGCCGTGTTCTGTCGCAGGAACCTTAATCATCAGGTTTGGTGCGTCAACTTCGCCCCACAGCCGCCTGGCTTGTGTGATGGTCGCGTCGGTTTCATCAGCTAGGTTGGGCGATACTTCGAGGGACACGTATCCGTCAACTCCGCCGCTCTCATCCCAAAGAGGTTTCAGTAACACGGCCGCTGCTTTGATATCTTGTTCGACTATCTTCCAGTAAATCTCCTCGACGCTTAACCCATCGTGAGCTAACGACTTGATTTGCTCGTCATATAAATCACTCGTTGTGATTGCGTGTTCCAGAATGGTTGGGTTAGACGTGAGTCCACGGATGCCATCTTTGACGTATTGTTCTAAACGCCCACTCTGCAAAAGGTCGCGACTGAGATTGTCGAGCCACGGGCTTTGATTAAAGCCACTATGTAGTTTTTGCAGATTATTCATTTGTCATTAGTATAGCAAAAGTTGTATCATAGTGCATATGGTTAGAATTTGTGCACTTGGGGCTGCTTCACAAGATGTTTTTTTATCTGGGCATGAGATTGTCAGCAGTCAAGACGCCGACGGCAAATTAGTCGAAGCGTTTCCCTTGGGTGCCAAAATTAATATAGAAAAAGCTGTCTTTAATACGGGCGGTGGTGCGACGAATGCTGCTGTCACGTTCGCGCGTCAGAACATTGAAGCGAGCTTTATTGGCAAGATCGGTCATGACGCAGCCGGGAGCGCTGTGATAACTGAACTCGACAATGACCACGTCGATACCTCTGGCGTGATTTACGATCCTGTTCTAGGCACCCAATATTCGACGATTCTTTTAGCAAACACTGGGGAACGGAGCATATTGATTTACCGAGGCGCAGCACATAGTCACGAGGCAGCGGACTACGAAGATCTTGACTTCTCGAACTACGATTGGCTCTATGTGTCGTCGTTTGCTGGTGCGATGGACGCGCTTGACGTTATCTTTACTCGTGCAAAAGAGCACGGTATCAAAATTGCCTTCAATCCAGGCCAAGGTGAGTTGGACGAGATTGACCGACTCAAGCCGCTACTTGAGGACGTCGATGTACTCATTGTGAACAAAGAGGAAGCTAGTCTCATCGTTGAGGGAGCGTCATCGGAGGAATTGGTGCGACATGGTATGAATTATGTGTCCACGATGGTTGTTAGTGATGGTCCAAATGGCGTAACGGCAACAGACGGCAAAACGATTGTGACCGCTGGGATGTATGAAGACGTTCCTGTGGTTGATCGCACGGGCGCAGGTGATGCGTTTGGATCAGGTTTCCTTAGTCAATGGGCTGTTGGAAAGTCGCTCAAGGACTCAGTTATATTCGCAAGCGCCAACTCAACATCTGTAGTCGGTTTGATCGGAGCAAAAACTGGTATATTGCCGTTTGGGACACAACTTCACGAAATGCCGATAGAAGAGAAAGCGTTTTAAACTTTATGAGTAAATTTTTACGAGACTTACTGGATGCGGAAGAACCTGTCTTTACGTTAGCGCTCAAAGATTTAGAAAACGCCAGCGGCAAAGAAGGCATTGACGCGCGGCTTGTTGGCGATATCGCTGTCGAAACTCGTCAGGCTGTCAAAGAACTAGGGCTTGCTGTTGATGCAACAGCAGAGGAAGTGTATCATGCTCTGCTGGCCCGTATCGCCGACGATAACAAACGAATTGCTAAGATTGTGGGTGGTAGCGACCCTGACGATATACGACATATCGTACCCCACTTGGTGAGCGCGGCGAATCAGGTTGAATTTAATCGAAATGTCTTCGTTCTAAAACACGAAAAAGCCAAAGAATTTCTTCGTGCGATGCCACCAGAAAAACTCATTGATCATTTAGGTTACAAGGATGTCGAAGAATTGTTCGAGAAAGAAAACTTTGGAGAACTCTACACTGCTCTTCGGTTCAGTGAAGGTCCAGAATGGCTGAACGAATACGACGAACTGTTTAAAACGGTTACAGCCGAAGACTACGAAACTCGCGAGCTTGAGATTATCGTCATGGACCATGACAAATACGTCGATCTTGCCGAACACTTTGTGCAGAAAAAATTGCATAACGTGACTCACACCAAAGAGATGGGTGTGATCGTTGTCGTCCCTGTAAAAAAGACACACTGGAAGGGTCTTGCGCTCAAGACGCTGCCGTTACTGTTGCATTACATGAACGAAGTGAAACTATATTCAACGTTTTTTCGCCACAAGTCAAAGTCCGTACGAAACTTTGGGGAAGTAGTTGTCGAAACGCTTATTGCTGACCCAGACGCTGGGCCGCAAATTGCTGGTCACCATGTTCACTGGCGGGGCATCCAACGCTACTTTGGAAAGCTTAAGGATGAGGCGCATCCTGAAGCGTTTCAACCACATGTTCAGCCAGAAGATCTTCATTGGCGTCGTGCAGAAGAATTGTTATATAAAATTGATCCAAAAATGAAGTTCTGGAAAGACCGCGATTGGGTAGGATACAGTTTTAACGGCGATATTGTAACAATGAACATCATTGATGTAGCTCTCAGTTATTCAAACAACGAACCGTTTACTACGCGTCTTATTTACCATTTTCGTGAAAGTTTGTGGAACGAGATATTTGCACGCTACCTTGGTATGCCAACACTAAAAAAGCAAGTACTTGAACAGCTGGACAACGATCTCATAAAACCAGAGAAAATATTACTCGAACGTCGAGAGCATCAACACCTAAAAGACATGCCTGTCGCCAAATTAGTTGAGCGAGCACATTACCTCAAAAAGGCAAACTCTAAACATGCCCTCAAGGTGCGCCAAAAACTCATTGATGCAGCAGAAGGACGTCTCATTGGGGTTATCGACGAGTTTGAAGAAGCATTTCAGGTACTTGAAAAATATCCAAAAACGGTGACAATTTTTGGCTCT
>CAZDKN010000011.1:0-5641 GCA_964506065.1 uncultured Saccharimonas sp. (SeqCode)
TTGGCACCGCAGTCTACCAAGATAACTTTCTTCTTACCTTCGGGGTTATAGGTGACAGGTTCGTCGATCGATACAAACTTTTGCTCTACGACAATGTCAGACGACTTAATGACGCTGTCCGAGATGGCGCCTGTCATGGTTCCACGAGTTCGTAGATATTTGGTGAGTGCGCGCGTATCGACGTTCGTCAGAATTGGGATGTTTTGTGATTGTAGCCATTCGATCAGTGATCGGTCAGACTTACTGTGGCTCCAATCAACAGCCGCTTCACTGACTACAACTCCTGCAACCTGGATTTTGCCTGATTCGGCAGCATTGAGGTCAACACCGTAGTTGCCGATAAGCGGAAAGGTGAATACTAATATTTGGTTCGAGTACGATGGGTCGGTGAGTGATTCGATATAGCCAGTCATACCCGTATTAAAGACGACCTCGCCGCTGAACGCGCCCGTCTGGGCGGCAGGCGTCAGTCCATCAAACGTCGTGCCGTCGGACAAGTATAATTTTGCTTCCTTGGCTACAAAAAAACCGCCCCTTTCGGAGCGATTCCTGTGCGTATTTGTCTTAATTGTTGTTGCCAACTTTCGCATATTCAAAGAGTAGTTTATCAAATATCCGAAATAGGCGCAAGCATATTTTTACAAGCAGTGCCACGCTTGCATTTATACCTTAAAAAACGGTAGAATAAGGGGAATTAATCAGGGAGATACTCGTGAGCGAACGAACAGCACTCATCATAGGAAACGGCGGCCGAGAACACGCGTTCGCAAAAACATTAGGCGATGACGTAACGATCTTTGTTGCACCAGGTAACGCTGGCACGGGCTTAATGCCGAACGTCACAAACGTCGAAACGTCAGACCCTGTACAGTTTGCTAAGGACAATAATGTCAATGTGACAATCATCGGTCCAGAAGCACCGCTTGTTGCTGGCGTTGCAGATGACTTCCGAGCTGCAGGACTGACTGTCGTAGGACCCAGCCAAATTGCAGCTCAGCTTGAATCAAGCAAAAGTTTTGCGTGTGAGTTCATGGAACGACAAGGTATCGCGTATCCAAAAAGTCGCACGATCCATAGCGTCGAAGAATTTACGGATGAAGCGACGTCAATTGTTATTAAAGCCGATGGCTTAGCAGGTGGAAAGGGTGTCGTACTACCCGAAACTAACGAGGAAGCAGTCAGTACGCTCGCTGCCATGTTTGACGGCGCTTACGACAACGCCGGCGCGAACGGCGTAGTTATCCAAGAACGCCTGAGCGGACCTGAAGTATCTGCCTTTGCATTAACGGACGGAACAGATTTTGTGTTATTGCCATTTGCTCAAGACCACAAACGCCTCAAAGACGGCGACCAAGGACCAAATACGGGTGGCATGGGCGCATACGCACAAGTGCCTGAATCAATTGTGAGTCCTGCTCAATACGAAAAGATACGTGACATCGCCAAAAAAACAGTCGACGGAATGAAAGCGGAAGGCAACCCCTACAAAGGCATCCTGTACATCGGCGTCATGCTCGCCGAACAGCGCGGTGGCGATCCAGTCGTGATCGAATATAACGCTAGGTTTGGTGACCCAGAGACAGAGGTAGTACTGACGATCCTTGCCAACGCGGGTGTCGATGTCTACGAACTACTCAAATCGACTGACGGCACGTTAAATAGCTCGTTACTTGATGATCTGAACCTTAACCAATCAGCACTAACAATCTGCTTTGCATCGGCTGGCTATCCAGAATCATCACGCAAAGGAGACGAAATCCTAGGACTTGATACAAAATTCCCCGATGGTGTATTTGTTCACCATGCTGCAACCGCTCTCGTTGACGGCAAGGTCGTTACGAATGGCGGGAGAGTACTCTACGTGACAGCAGTTGCTGATACTATCGACGAAGCAGCCGCAAACGCCTATAGCGTCATCGGCGACAATGGTGTTCACTTCGATGGTATGCAGTATCGCACCGACATTGGCAAACAAGCGAGAAAGATGTAGTGAGCGACCGTCCTAATATCGCAATCTTGGCATCAGGCAGCGGCACAACCGCCCAAGCGTTGATTCACGCCACACAAAGCGGAGTCCTGAACGCTGACGTTCGACTGGTCATTACCAACAAAGCCGACGCAGGAATCCTAAAGAAAATTGAACGATTTAATAAACAAGGTCTCGGCATCAAAGTACTCGTTATCAACGGTAACACTCATCCCGGTGAATCCGCTCGCGGTGAACAGACACCTGCCGAGGCTCAAGCGATTTACGATGCAGTCCAAGAAGCGAATGTTGATTTGATCCTACTACTTGGTTATCTTCGCAAAGTTATGCCGCCACTGCTTGATTTACGCATACTCAACACCCACCCAGGCCTATTACCAGCAACGCGTGGATTACACGGCGAAAACGTTCAAGCATTTGTATTGGAACAAGGTCACGAATTCACAGGCCAAACGCTTCATGAAGTCATCGCCGAATACGATTCGGGCAAAACAATCGCTGAGCACAAACTTCCAGTCATGCCCTGGGACACAGTCGACTCGCTTAATTCCGCCGTACAGCTAATGGAAAAAGCATACATCGGTGTTGATGTTGATACATACCTCAACAGCCTCTAACTATGTTCTAGCAGATTGAAGTATTGATTCTTTATATACTTTATGCTATAATATTAGTATGAAGCCACATACTCCTGATCAGGTGACGGCAATGAAGAAATTTGCTGATTCGCAACCTTCTGCTGCGGAGCGTAAGACATTTGAGTTAAACGGACTTCAGGTTACGTACACAACTGTCGATATGGGGGAGGCGAAGCCATTTAACTACGCTGTTGCAGCATTTGTAGCACCACGAGAAGATGGCACACCAATCACAGAAGCAGATTATGAGATTGCGGTTAGTAATGATGTACCAGAAGAGCTGCAGGGCATATGGGCGTGGCACGAGTTACACGATTTTGCAGTACTTGGTCACGAAGCTAAAGATCGATGTTTACAGTCTGAACAAGTGCTAGCCGATACTATGCTAAATAACCCAGAATTATACCAAAGGTACCTTTCTGTTCGTACAGTGTTTTATGAAAACTTAGAAAATTTTGCACTAGAACAATACGACGAGTCTGTTTATACATTAGACGATGTGCTGGGTTGTTACAGTGCAACGCAATTCTTAGAAAGTCAAAAAAAGAAACTAGCCATAAACCAGCAATTACAAACATTGGAATCCCCATTACTAAATAGAGTTCGAGCAAAACGGAAAATAATGGAATCTCTAACAGCACAGGAGGCATTAAGAATCCATCAGGAAGCTGAACAAGACCGTATGGCTCAAGAAAAAGAGGCAGCGCTTCATGCAGAGTTAAAGCTTGAGTCAGACAAAAACGCTACAGAATTTATTAAAATAATGCTAGCACTTAACATACCTACAATCGATCTCTACTCGCAAGGTGCAAAAAGAGAATATAAGACTGCTTATTACCCTCCTCGTCCTAATGCTCATTATAAAGACCCGGGGAGCCGAGGCATGATAACGAGCTGGTATGAGACCACACTTACCAACAAACTCATGGGACAAGGTTGGTTAGTATTGAGACCTGGCGCTACTGGTAAGTCTGACGGATATGTCCTCCTAACAACAGGCCTAACATACCAAGTACCCTATTTAAGCCGTATCTTGCGGCCAGAAATAGACAATTCGACAGGAAATAAATACTTAGTAAAAGGTACTGATCCAGCCCCTGGATCAGTACCGTGGTCAGGAAACGTAGTTGAGTTCCCTTATGCGGGTGACGGAGCCACTCTGCTCGTCGATGCGATTATTAGACTTACTGCCCAAAACGAAATATCTCAAGAGACATAAATCAACTCAATCTGAAATAATACAGAACGGCTCAAATAGAGTGCACTTCCTAGCTCCTATTTACCTTGCGCAATACGTCGGGCTTTTTCGGCAGCACGCCCAATGTAGTACTTTTCAGGTTCACTGATAATCTGCTTTTCACTATCCGTAAACTTGTTCCAGTATTCGCTGGCTTCTGGGTCAGTAGCAATCACCTCAACAAGCGGCGTATTACTTTCCATTGCTGAGTGAGCGAGGGCTTTGGACTTTTCGTGAGCGGTTGTGTGACCATATTTTTCAAATAGTAGGTAGAGCGGTTCGGCCGCAATCGCGCCGCCAGTTAATTTGAGGTTACGTTGCATGTTTTCTTCGTCGACTTCTAATTTGTTCATAATCGTATTCAAACGAGTTGCCATCGCAACAACTGACGCAGGAATAATCACATAGAATCGTGATGATGCAGAGTCAGTCAGATCACGTTGATGTTCGCTACTAATATTCAAACGAGCGTTGATAGTTTGCGCGGTGACTTCCTTCCACATACTAACGACGTTTTCAAAGTTCCAAGGGTTGCGTTTGTGTGCCATCGTTGATGAACCTGTTTGACCTGGTTCGAATCGTTCGCGAACTTCACCGATTTCGGTGCGTTGCAAGTGGCGCATGTCGTGCGCAAGATTAGACATGATCCCAGCGGCTAGACTAAGTTCATCGAGCAGTCGCACGATATTTTCGGCAGGAATAATCTGCGTGGAGTAGGGAGCAACCTTGAGCCCTAGGCTTGTGACGATCTTTTCTTCGAACTCTTCGGGATTATCAATGAACACACTCAGCGCGTTGTACGATCCAACCGCACCAGAGAATTTACCAAACAAATTGTCAGTTGAGTTCTGGATAATCTCAAGACTCTGGCCCAAACGACTCACATATTCTGCAATCGCAAAACCAAACGTAATCGGCACAGCGTGTTGACCATGGGTACGACCAACCTGAACAGTATCTGCGTATCGTTCGCTGATTTCAGCCAAACTTTGCAGTAGTGTTTTGATCCGTGGGATAACGACATTGGTCATAGCGTCTTTCATTTGCAGTGAGCTAGCCGTACCAATCACATCGTGTGATGTTGCACCGAAGTGAACATATGGTTGTGCCTCTTCGGATAATTTCGATTTAATAACGTTCACGAGCGCCTTGATATCGTGGCGAGTTGTCTTTTCCTCTGCGTAGACTTCTTCGGTTGTTACTTGTGATGCAGCTACGGCGATTTCGTCAGCGATTTCTTGTGAGCACACACCATAATCAGCCAGCGTGTTCGCAAGCGCACCTTCAACATATGCTTGATAAGCAACACGGCTGCGTTCAGACAAATAGTGACCGATCTCGATATCGTAGTAGCGGTTGTCTAGCGGATCGATAGAGTCATAGTTACGTGCATCGGATGTGTCAGGTAGTACGATTGGGGCAAGTTGTTTCATTTATAAACCTTTCAGTGCGTTATCAACGCTTGTTTTAATTCGCTGTATTGGATCTATGTCGTCGGATGGTTTTACAAACTTCTGACCGCTGAGCTGTTCAAACAATTCAATATAGCGATCTGATATTTGCGTCACGAACTCGTCGGTCATTTCAGGAACGACTTCGCCGTCTTGACCACTGAACCCTCGTTCCATCAACCATTCACGGACAAACTCTTTTGATAAGTGTCGTGGCACAGCCTGGCTGCGGTCATTGATATACGCGTCGTACGTATCTGCGTAGAAGTAACGCGATGAATCAGGCGTGTGAATCTCATCGATAACATATATATCACCGTCAGCGTTC
>CAZDKN010000011.1:5651-12768 GCA_964506065.1 uncultured Saccharimonas sp. (SeqCode)
GTCAATTAAAATAATGTTGCCGTTTTCATCCTGGCCGAATTCGTATTTGGTGTCCATCAATATAAGTCCTTGCTCCTTGGCGAGTTCTTGACCACGTGCAAATAATTTCAATGCAAAGCCAGATAGCTGCGCAAATTCGTCCGCCGTCGCTAAACCTCGTTCTATAATTCCTGCAGCAGAAATATCTTCGTCGTGGCCTTCGTCTGCCTTTGTTGCGGGCGTGATAATAGGCGAGTCAAACATGTCGTATTCGCTCAATCCTTCGGGAAGCGCCACACCACATAGTTCACGTTTACCCGCAGCATATTCGCGTGCTGCATGTCCGACCAGACCACCACGAACAACCATCTCGATTTTGAATGGATTTAGTTTGTGACCAATACTCACACTCGGATCAGGCACCCTGATTAGCCAGTTTGGGATAATATCGGTTGTCTTGTTCAAAAAGTATTCAGCTAACTGATTTAATACTTGGCCCTTGTAGGGAATAGCCCGCGGGAGAATAACGTCGAACGCAGAAATACGATCGGTTGCAACTGCAACGAGGTATTTGTCATCGATAGTGTAGACGTCGCGAACTTTACCGTGATAGACCTGCGTTTGTCCGGCAAATGCAAAGTCAGTCGTATCAATCGGTTTTGTTGTCATTACTTTCATTTTACCACCTCGGCGACCAGATGAAAACGCTTCGCAGCGTTATAATCCTGAGAATCAGCTGTACAAGGGACTGTCCCTCGCACAGCTGATTTTAAGTAAGTGTACGAATATTTAAAATAGGGCAGTCAGGAGGTTTAGTTTAAGAGGAGAATAGGCTACAATTAATGGTATGGAGTCTCACAAAACTATTGGCATAATTGGTGGAGGCCAATTGGGACGAATGCTGACACTTGCCGCGCTACCACTCGGCTTTCGCGTGGTCGTCGTCAATCCCGCGCCAAACGGCCCTGCCGCACAAGTTGGCGCAGAAGAAATTATAGGTGATCTGTACGACGCGTCGGCGCTCAAGCAGCTTGCTGAGCAATCAGATTTTATTACAATCGAAATCGAACACTTGGACATTGACGCATTAGAAGCAATCGAGAAGTTGGGCAAGAAAGTGAATCCGTCATCAGCCACCCTACGAATTATTCAAGACAAGTTAAACCAAAAAGATTTCTTTGATAAAGCAAATATACCCGTTGCGCCGTTTGTTGACATCAATAATAAAGAGGATGCAATTAAGGCTCTCGAACAATTCGACGGCAAAATGCTTCTAAAAACTCGCTTTGGTGCATACGACGGACGCGGGAATATGGTGGTCGAAAAAGAAGAGGATATTGAAAAGGCATTTGAAAAGTTTGGTGACGCTAAGTTATATGCCGAGAAATTTATTCCATTTGAAAAGGAATTAGCCGTCATGGCGGCACGTAGCACGACTGGTGAAGTTGCATTATACCCTGTTGTAGAGACTATTCATGAACGCAATATCAATATCGAAGTCTTGGCACCCGCTGAAGTGAGTGAATCAGTACAAGAAAAAGCGCTAGATGTTGCACGATCCGTCGCGGAGTTATTGCAGGGAGCTGGTATGTTCGGCATCGAAATGTTTTTGACCAAATCTGGCGATGTTTTAGTCAACGAAATCGCACCACGCGTTCACAACTCGGGCCACTACACGCTCGACGCATCGAAAACTTCGCAGTTCGAACAGCATATTCGCGCAATCACTGGCATGCCCCTTGGCGACACTGACCTGACTGCGCCAGCTGCCGTGATGGTGAATATTCTGGGTGAACATGACCGGCCGACAGTCGTCAAAGGCCTCGACACGGCTTCATCGATTCCTGCAACTCGTGTACACTTGTACGGTAAATCACCGACAAAAATCGATCGCAAAATGGGACACATTACGTCGACAGGCAAAAACATTGACGAAGCACGTAATCGCGCACGACAAGCACGAAGGGAGATATCAGTATAATGGAGAAAATGGCCGTGAATAAAAAAATTCTTGTTGGCATTATTATGGGCTCAGACTCTGATTTGGATATTATGAGTGTTGCCGCAAAAACCCTTGACGAATTTGGTATCGCAAATGAAGTGCGTGTTATCTCTGCGCATCGTACCCCAGACGAAATGGCAGATTATGCGCACAAAGCAAAAAGTCGCGGCCTGAAACTTATTATTGCAGGCGCTGGTGGATCTGCGCATTTACCTGGAATGACCGCATCTCATACACCACTTCCTGTTATCGCCGTACCAATCAAGCGCGAGAATCATGGACACGAAGCGTTTTGGTCTAACATCAAAATGCCGCCAGGAATTGCCCTGGCGACCATGCCCGAAAACGGCGCAAAGAATGCAGCACTGCTCGCGGTCGAAATCCTCGCTCTTAGTAACGAACTGATCTCTAACAAGTATGATGAATTTCGCAAAAAGCAGGCCCAAGCAGTTAGTGAAGCTGACAAAAAACTACAGCTAGAGGGCTGGCAAAGTTATCTAGAAAACAAGGAGCAAGCATAATGAGCGACGCCCAGAATAGCTACGCACAATCAGGCGTTGATTACAGCGCTATGGATCCAATCAAAGTCTTGGCACAAAAAAACGCCGCTGGTACTGCCGGTAACCTCGCAAACTTTAATGCAACTGAAGTTTCTGCCAGCCGCGGCGAATCAGCCTATGTCTGGGAAGAAGCTGACTCGTATCGATCGCTCGTCATCGAGGGACTCGGTACGAAGAACTTGGTCGCAGACGCAATGCGTCAATACGGAGACAAAACCTACTACGACGCAATAGCACAGGACACAGTCGCTATGGTAGTGAATGACCTTATCGTTGTAGGTGCATTGCCACAAGTTGTTAATGCATATTTTGCAATTGGCGATTCAAACTGGATGAAGGATCAGCAACGTGCAAGCGACTTGATTAACGGTTGGGCACACGCCTGTGAGCTATCTGGCGCGACTTGGGGTGGTGGTGAGACCCCAACACTCAAAGGCATTATTAACCCTTACACAATCGACCTCGGCGGATCGGCCGTCGGTATTATTGCCGATAAAAAGAACTTAGTTCTGGGAGACAAACTGCAAGCGGGTGATAGTATCGTCTTAATATCAAGCAGCGGCATCCATGCAAATGGTTTGACCCTTGCACGAAAAATTGGCGACGAATTACCTGAAGGTTTTGCTACCAAACTATCTGATGGTCGCATGTACGGCGAGGCGTTACTAACCCCAACACCGATCTATGTTCCGCTTGTTCGTGCATTACAGGACACGGATGTCGATGTCCATTATATGGTCAATATCACAGGTCACGGCTGGCGCAAGTTGATGCGCGCAACCAAAGAACTTCACTACGTTATTGATGCGGTTCCTGAAGTTCCGGCTGAACTGTTGTTTATCCAGGAACAGGCTAGTATCAGCGATCAAGAAATGTATGGCAACTTTAATATGGGTGCAGGCTTTGCAGTCTACGTAGCAGAGGCCGACGCGGTAAAAGTTGTTGACGCAGCGATTGCTCATGGCTTCACGGCACTGATTGCAGGTAAGGTTGAAGACGGGCCAAAACAAGTAACAGTCTCACCAAAAGATATCGTTTTTACTGGTGATACATTGGAGGTTCGCTAAATGCTAACAATCCGCGGTAGCCAAGCCCTGAGTCCATTTCGCCAAAAGAAGTTACTAAAGACACTTCAAGCAATCGATAGCTCAATCACCAACGTACAGGCACAGTTCGTCCACTTCGTTGACAGTAAGGCTGTGCTTTCGCCTGATGTTGAGCAAAAGCTCAATCAGCTACTCACATACGGCGAGGAACAAACCGAGCTTACAAAAGGCGAACTGTTTTTGGTCGTACCACGCGTCGGTACGATTTCACCATGGTCATCAAAGGCAACTGATATCGTTGCCAATAGTGGACTCTCTGCCATTAGTCGAGTAGAGCGTGGTATCGCATACTACGTCACAAGTGCGGAGCCTGTTAAACAAAAGCTCATCGGCGCCTTGTTGCACGATCGCATGACAGAAACAGTGCTTGCCGAACTCAGTGAGGCATCAGCTTTGTTCAGTAGCGTCGAACCACGACCTGTTATTGAAATTGATCTGATCGATGGTGGTAAAGCAGCACTTGTTCGCGCAAACACCGAACTCGGCCTAGCAATCGCACCCGACGAAATTGATTACCTTTATGACGCGTATACGGAACTTAGTCGCAACCCAACTGACATGGAGTTGATGATGTTTGCACAAGTAAATAGTGAGCATTGTCGCCACAAGATTTTCAACGCTGACTGGACAATTGACGGCAAAGCGGCTGGCAAAAGCCTGTTCAAGATGATAAAAAACACCTACGAGCACTACAACAAAGATGTGCTGTCAGCGTATTCAGACAATGCGGCTATCCTGCGTGGCAATACATCTGGCCGATTCTTTGCCGACCCTGAAGACAACGTATACCGCGCCCACAAAGAGCCTATTCACTTAGTTATCAAAGTCGAAACACATAACCACCCAACTGCAATTGCGCCTGCACAGGGTGCTGCAACCGGTGCTGGCGGCGAAATCCGTGACGAAGGGGCAACGGGACGTGGCGCCAAGCCAAAGATGGGCCTAGCTGGTTACACCGTATCAAATTTGATGATTCCATCTCGCACGCAACCGTGGGAGACAACTGTTGGCAAGCCTGGACGCATTGCTTCGGCGCTCGACATCATGCTAGAAGCACCGATCGGCGCAGCGTCGTTCGCAAACGAGTTCGGCCGTCCTAACTTACTCGGGTACTTCCGAACATACGAGCAAGACATTCCTGAACTCGACAAAGATACAACATGGGGATACCACAAGCCAATCATGATTGCTGGTGGCCTCGGTAATATCCGTGATGAACACGTCATTAAACAAACACTCCCTGCCGGTACTCAGATTATCGTCCTGGGTGGTCCTGCCATGTTGATTGGGCTAGGAGGAGGCGCAGCATCAAGTATGCAAACCGGTGCAAGCAAGGAAGACCTCGACTTCGCATCGGTCCAGCGTGGCAACGGCGAGATTGAACGCCGGGTCCAAGAAGTCATTGACCGCTGCTGGGCGATGGGCGACAAGAACCCAATTATTTCTATTCATGACGTTGGCGCTGGTGGCGTATCAAACGCACTCCCCGAGATTGTTCATGATTCCGGTGTTGGTGCTAGGTTCGAACTTCGTAAGATTCCAAGTGCTGACCCAGGGCTGTCGCCAATGGAAATTTGGTGTAACGAAGCACAGGAACGTTACGTACTAGGCGTCGCAAAAGAAGACATTGCTGCATTTGAAGAACTTTGCCGTCGTGAACGTTGTCCGTACTCAGTCGTTGGTGAAACAACCGAAGAGGAACAACTTGTTGTCACCGATTCGCAACTTGGCGGTGCTCCTGTTGATTTGCCGATGTCAGTTCTGTTTGGTAAACCACCGAAGATGTCTCGTTCTATCGAGAGATTAGAGCGACTGCTCCCTGACTTTGATAGCGCACCAATTACCGTTGACGACGCCGTTGAACGGGTACTTCATCTGCCCGCAGTTGGCAGCAAAAAGTTCCTTATTACTATCGGCGACCGAACAATCACTGGTACCGTCGTTCGCGATCAAATGATCGGTAAATGGCAAGTACCTGTAAGCAACGTTGCTGTCACGTCTAGTTCATACACAGGAATCACAGGCGAGGCCATGGCAATGGGTGAGCGTACTCCACTAGCACTCATCGATGCAGCCGCCTCCGCCCGTATCGCAGTCGGTGAGGCTGTAACTAATATCGCTAGCGCATCGATTGAAAAACTATCCGACATTAAGTTATCGGCCAATTGGATGGCGGCGGCTGGCTATGGGTCAGAAGATGAAAGTTTGTACGACGCAGTAAAAGCCGTAGGCGAAGAATTCTGCCCAGCGATTGGACTGACTATCCCTGTTGGTAAAGATTCACTCAGCATGCGAACTGTTTGGAAAGACAAGGATGAAGCCAAGAGTGTCACGTCACCACTATCTGTGATTATTACCGCGTTTAGCCCCGTCGCTGACATCAAAAAGACACTCACTCCGGAATTGAAAGACGTCGAAAGCGAGCTCATTCTGATTGATTTAGGAGAAGGCAAGAACCGCCTTGGCGGGTCAGCATTAGCGCAGGCGTACAATCAACTTGGCAATGAGACACCAGATATTGCGCCTGAGTTACTTAAAAACTTCTTTGACTCGATCCAACAACTTAACCGCGACGGAAAAATCTTGGCGTACCACGACCGTTCAGACGGTGGATTACTCGCGACTGTCACAGAAATGATGTTTGCTGGTCGCCGTGGCGCCGATATTGACCTAACCAAACTGCCGGGCGAAACAATAGCGAAACTATTCAACGAAGAGATTGGTGCTGTTATACAGGTTGGTTCTGGTGACGTACAAAGCATTACAAAAATACTCACAGATTCAATCGGTGCACATATCTATACACTTGGAAAGGTCACCGATAGCCAAGAGCTAGTCGTTCATGATAACGGCATTGAAGTATACCGTAATTCGCGATCACAGCTGGAGTCGTGGTGGGCACAAACCAGCTACGATATTCAGTCACTTCGTGACAACGCAGTTGCTGCTAAACAAGAATTCGACGCAATCAAAGACGACAAAGACCCAGGTTTACTCGCGCAACCAACATTCACTGTAACAAATAATAAAAAATATACTACAAAACCAAAAGTCGCTATCTTCCGCGAACAAGGCGTTAATGGTCAGATTGAAATGGCTGCCGCCTTCGATAAAGCCGGCTTCACAAGCGTCGACGTTCATATCCAAGACTTACTTGATGGCAAAGTTAATTTGAAAGATTTCGTTGGATTAGTTGCATGTGGTGGATTCTCATACGGAGATGTCCTAGGAGCAGGTGAAGGATGGGCAAAAACAATCCTATTCCATGACAAGCTGCGCAAACAATTCAAAAACTTCTTTGAACGAAAAGACACATTTAGCCTCGGCGTCTGTAACGGTTGCCAAATGCTATCCGCACTCAAAGAGCTCATTCCTGGTACCGAACTGTGGCCTCGCTTCCTTAAAAATGCCTCAGAGCAGTTCGAAGCCCGCCTAGTCAATGTTCGCATTAACGAATCACCGTCAATCTT
>CAZDKN010000012.1:0-7747 GCA_964506065.1 uncultured Saccharimonas sp. (SeqCode)
CCAGTAATCGAATTTGATACACCAGGTCCGCCCGCCGCTACGGTACTCGAAGGATAGGAAGGAGTCGACCCAACGCCACCTGCGCCACCGCCACCGCCACCCATATAGTAGGTACTATATACACCTGAACCACCATTGTAGCCTTGTCCCGCTACCTTACTGCCTCCGTCCGTAGTTGTACCACCGCCACCGCCACCAGATGCTCCTGGCATTCCTGCCACATTTCCACGTCCCGCTCCTCCTCCAACAGCCGTAAGTCCGAACACTGACGAATCACCGCCATTCGTTGCCAAGTTTAGGTCAGTACCAGAGCCGCTAGGGGTTCCCGTACCGCCAGCGCCGACAGTTACAGGATATGGTCCTACGGCAAGAGGGAAGGATGGAACATACAAATAACCACCTCCTCCTCCGCCGCCGCCATGTCGACTACCACCACCACCGCCGCCGCCGACAACCAATACCTCAGGCGTTTCAACGACAGGTTTGCCCATACTAAAGCTACTGCGAATATTGCCATTAAGAGCTACAGAACAAAGAGGGTCAGTCGACGTGGTCGGACAACTTACAAGTTCAGTACCACTACAATCAGTGTTTGGCTTGAGTGGCGCTGCATCGGTCCATTGCGGAACACCACCGTTAGCGTTCAAACAAGCCTCTGCATACGCAACACCCGCTTCACCAGCCGCTTGGGCGAGCTGTTGGTAATATTGATCTTTTATCGCAGTACGAACAGCCGTGGTACTACCAACAGACACTAACAAGACAATTAGCATCACAACTGACGCAATCAAGATAGTAGGAAGAGCAAAGCCAGCACTCCTAGAGCGTTTATGTAATTCTGACCCACCTCGAAGCAATAATGCCACGTACTCTCCTTGTATTTTCTAGCTCAAGTATACCATAACCGAGATAGCAGTATAAGTATTTACGACACACAAAATTTACTGTATAATGTATAGTAAATAGATTACTTTGAGTAAAGAAAAGGGGACGTATCATGACCGCAGCAACACCACAAATTACTATCTATAGCACCAGTTGGTGCGCGTTCTGCCACACCGAAATGCAGTGGCTAGACAAGTTGGGTATCCCATACATCGCCAAAGACGTCGAGGCGGACAAGTCTGCATATGACGAACTTCTCGAGAAAAACGGCGGTAACTTCACAGGTGTTCCAGTGACAGACGTTGCGGGCGACATCATTCTTGGCTTCGACCGTCCCAAGATCCAAGATGCTATTAAGAAGCACGAAATACAGCCAGTAACAGTTTAGCGTTTATTTACTCAGCCGAGAGTGAACTTCACCTAGGTTCGAAACATCACATGATAAAACCGAGCAAAAAAGTGCCGGATATTCACGGCTTGTCGAGTATGTTTGAGACGGAGTCGAGTTACGCAGACAACCAGAGTATACGGCACTTTTGAGCGTCGTGTTTTTGAGTATGATGTCGAGAAACTGGGTGAAGCAAACGAGCAAAGAATAATTTATGCTGCGCCGACCTGCAGAACATTACCCCCCAGCGCCTCACGAAAATACCCATCATGACTTACATAGATAACCGCACCGGCATATTTACCTAGGGCTGTTTCTAACTCTTCGATGCTTGGCAAATCCAAGTGGTTCGTTGGTTCGTCCAGAATAAGTAATTGCGGGTCGTTAGCTAACATCGAAATCAACTGAAAACGCGCTTTTTGCCCACCAGATAATCGTGAAACGGGTGTTTTGCCG
This sequence comes from uncultured Saccharimonas sp. (SeqCode), assembly GCA_964506065.1. GTDB lineage: Bacteria > Patescibacteriota > Saccharimonadia > Saccharimonadales > Saccharimonadaceae > UBA1547. Next base: position 1,730 of record CAZDKN010000012.1, read on the forward strand.
TCGCCTTCAGTAAATAAATAATCACTTAGTAAATTACGAATTTTGGTTGTTGATATCGACAGATTACGATCCAGATACATTTTTTCAATAGCTGCTTCTAGCGGCAACGAGAAGTAAGTAGGGGAGACCTCTTGTTCGTAGACGCCAATCCTCACGTGAGGGTCAAGCGAAAACTCTCCAGCGAAGTTCTTGATCTCACTTTGCAGAGCCTGGCCTTGCAATAAATATTTAATCAAGGTCGTTTTACCAGCACCGTTACGCCCGCGAAACTCCAGCGCTTCGCCTTCGCGAAGGTCAATATCGATGCCCTCAAACAGAGGTGCGTCGCCATATCCTAACGACAAACCGCGCGCACTCACCAGTACATGTTTACTGCGCGACTCGTCGTCTTTCATGTTCATGCGGATGTTTTTTGCTTTGAACTTGTCGTACTGTGCCGCGACTTTGTAGTTTAAGTTCGCCGCAGATTCTTTGTCGATCCAAAAGGTTGGCTTTTCTTTTGACTGCAACTCGGCAAGTTCCTTGCGCGAGTTTTCTTCCAGGCGTTTGAACTTCTGAATTGTCTGCGGATTCCGTGATTTTTCTTTGAGTCGCTGATAGTCAATAACTTTGGCTTTCAGGTTAACGATACGCTTTTCAACCATTTCAAAGTCATTCATTTGACTGCCCGTACTGACCGCATTCTGCTTTAGATACGCATCGTAGTTACCTTTGTAACTGACACTATCGCCATCTTTTAATTCAACGATTCGGTCAACTTCACGCAGGACATCACGGTCGTGCGTAATAACCAACATCGCCTCGCGCGCTGTCTTCATCCATTCGATGTATTGTGCCTTGGCAATGTAGTCCATATGGTTGGTCGGTTCATCTACTAAGGCCAAGTGTGCGTCACTATGCATAACTTTAACCACCTCAACGAGTCGCTTCTGTCCACCAGATAGGGTAGTGAACGGGCGATGAGCTACACCAGGCAGCTGGAAGTTATCTAGTTCGCGCTCGATTTGTTCTTCTATCTGGTAAAAACCCTTGTCGTCAAACCGCATCAGAGCCTGTGTGTATTCATCGATCAACTTCATGTCATCGCCCATAGTCAGGGGATAAGTTTCGATAATGTGACTAAGTGCTGTATATTCAGGCAATCCCTGCAAAACATATTGCAGCACGGTCGTATCGCCTAACGCATGATGTTCCTGAGCGGTCGCGACAATCACTGTTCCACGCCTGTAAATCACTTCGCCTGTAAAATCTTTGTCAGTGCCCGCCAAGATATTAAAAAGGGTCGATTTGCCAACACCATTGCGTCCAATGACGCCAACTTTTTCGCCGTCGTCGATACTAAACTTAATCCCACTCATCAAGACTTTGGGACCAAAAGATTTTTCGGTGACTGTTATATCGGCGATCATATCTGTACAAGTGTAGCATCAACAGAGGCAGATCCCTAGTGATACTTGCAAATATGTGTAAAATGGTGTATAATAGAAAGATGACCAATGGTGAAGCCGAAATACTTGATGGAAAAAAAGAGTTCGCGATACGGCGGAAGCTAGCCAAACTAACTCCTACCGATCTAGGAGTCTCTGCGCCTGTTTTTCACATCCCATTTGTAGCAGAACAAGAAACCACTCATCCGAGCGCTGAAGAAATCGAAAGTGTTTACACCGCCGGTGCCAGTCAGGTCGTAGATTTACTGGAAGAACACGGTTATTCACAACAAGCACTGAAGCTACGAGAAATTTGCTTAGAAGCAATCTGGTCAGGCGACTTGGACGACACAGCGGTGAAAGAACTCGCCGAAACAGCCCTCAAAAGGATAGACCCAGACCTGTATGCTTTTGCGCTTGGCAAACCAGACCTATCGGACAGTTCCGATACGCTATAATCATCTTGATGACAGCAAACAAACAACACATTATTATGATCCATGGGTTTCGTGGCACTCATCATGGTCTGCAGTTAATCGCAGAGCACCTCTCTGACTACGACCTGACTATCCCTGACTTACCAGGATTTGCCGACGGCGACAGGCTACCGTCCTACGACCTTGCTTCATATGTTGAGTGGTTACATGATTTTATCGAAAAGCAAAAACTTAAAAAGCCGCCGATTCTATTAGGTCACTCCTTTGGCAGTATTATTTGCGCGGCGTATGCAGCAAAATACCCCAAAACAATCACAAAACTAGTGCTTGTTAACCCGATCGGAGCACCTGCACTCGAAGGTCCGCGGGCAGCACTCACCAAATTGGCACTCTTTTACTACTGGACTGGTCGAAAGCTTCCCAAGCAGCTAGCCCACAAATGGTTGTCTGCGAAACCAGTTGTTGCAATCGTCACTGTATCGATGACCAAAACCAAAGACAAAACTCTTCGTCGTTATATCCACGATCAACACTTCCGCTACTTTAGTTTGTTCCATGACTTACAGTCGTTATCCGAGTCATTCAGGACGTCGGTCAGCCACAATGTTCGACAGTCAGCCCACAAAATCACTGTGCCGACGCTACTAATTGCAGGTGCGCAAGACGACATCACGCCGCTGCATAAACAAAGAGAGTTACATGCACTCTTTCCGAACGCAAAGCTCCACGTCATCGAGCGCGTGGGTCACCTCACACATTACGAAACGCCCAACGAAGTCGCACGAGCAATTCAGGATTTTATTAAATCTGAGTAGATTTTTTCGAACTTATCGAGCGTCGTTTGCAGATCATGCGTCCGCGCAATCGCCAAGCTTTCTTGGCTCATCTTAGTTCGGAGTGTCGGGTCACTAATCACGGCCAAAATACCTTCGGCAAATTGTTGGACGTTGTCGCGTTCGCACAAGTATCCATTTCGCTTATCTTGACAAAGTTCTTTGAGTGCACCAGCGTCAACCGCAACGACAGGCTGTCCACTTGCCATTGCCTCTAGCGTCGCAATACTTTGTAGCTCCATCGGCGAAGGCATCGCGAACACCGTTCCAACTTGATGCAATGCAACTTTGTCTTCTTCGCTGACCAGACCTGCAAAACTGATATGGTCCATGACATCTAATCGGTATGCCAGATCTCGAAGATTCAGCCGATCAGTACCATCTCCTACGATCAGAAGGTGGGCTTTTTGTGATTTCAATATTTGAGCGAACGCTTTGACCAACACCCACAAATGCTTTTCGGCATCTAGTCGTCCAATGTAGGTAATAATAGGGCGGTCTGTAGGAAGGTCATATTTCTTCAGTAGCGCTGCACTCGGAGTACCCACACTGAACCGTACGAGGTCAATACCATTCGACACCGCCTCCATAGGAACGTCGATTTTATCGTTCGCTTTGAACATGTCGATCGCTGACTGAGTCGGCAAGGTGACATAGTCAGATTTGGAATGAAAGCGTGCGCCGTATTGCTTGAGCATATAGTTAATCGGTCGAGCCACAGGTGCTAGTAGTTTGATGTTGTCCATCAAATTCTCGGGCATGGCATGGTTGGTGCTGACAATCGGAATACCGTACTTGTTGCCATAGCGCATAGCCGCCTGACCAATCCACATCAACATCTGGATATGAATCACGTCAGGGTCAAACTCTTGGATAATTTTTTTGACTTCACGACCAGGTGTCGGCGAGATACGGAAGTTTTGATACGGCAAGAAAGGGACCGATGCCGTACGTATAATGACATGGTTGCCGTCAACTTCTTTGCATTTTTTGCCCGTCTGACTAGGAGCAATAACCAACACTTCGTGACCACGATCTGCTAGACCTTTTGCTAAATTTCTACTAAATGTTGCTACGCCGTTAATTGTCGGATAGTGAAGATCCGACGGTATCAAGATTTTCATATGTGTCCCATTATAACATGTGGTAATTCGCCGCAATCCACGTGTTACAATTGGCTATATGAAACTATTTTACGATGCTAGGTACATCCGTCCCGACTTTCATGATGGGATCAGCCGCTACACAACAGAGCTTGCAAACGCGCTCGCCAAACAAACAAAAGTAACATTCATTATCTGTGACGAAAAGCAGTTAGCGCTACTGCCTGACAATGCCGACTTTGTAAAAATTCATCCACCTATCTCGCCCAAAGAGCCGTTCACGTCGCTTATTCTCAACAAATACAAACCCGACGTGGTCTTTTCGCCGTTATTTAGCATGGGAGCATTCGGACGAAAGTTCAAATTGATTTTGACGTCACATGACATGATCTATGTACACCATCCTGAACCGCCACTTGATATTAATAACAAGCTGGTTCGTATCGGTTGGCGGGCGTATTACAGCACTAATATACCGATGCGCCTGACGCTCAATACAGCGGACATCGTCAACACAGTGAGCGAATCTGCCAAAAAGGAATTCCTCGTTGCGAACCTCACCAAACGACCAATTGTCGTAACACCTAACGCTCCAAAGCCACTCGAGAAACTACTTGATAAACTACCTGACGTCAGCAAAAAAGCACCGCGCAACATTGTGTATATGGGTGCATTCATCAGTTACAAAAACGTAGAGACACTGATCAAGGGTATGAAATATTTGCCTGACTACACGTTGCATTTACTCAGCCACTTACCACCAGAGGAACGCTACCGAGAGCTGCTCGCAATCATACCCGAAGGCGCTAAAGTCGTCTGGCACAAAGGAGTTACAGACGAAGAATACGCTAAGGTGTTGGCCGACAACGCCGTACTTGCCAGTGCAAGCCTGGACGAAGGATTTGGATTGCCTGTTGTCGAAGCACACACACTTGGCGTACCTACAGTGCTAACTGACATGCCCGTATTCCACGAGGTGGCAGGGGATGATGGTGCATTATTCTTCGACCCGCATGATCCTGCGGACTTTGCTGAAAAAATTCGTTCACTTGACGATGCTGATCTGCGCGAAAAGCTCTCTCGTGCTGGCAAAAAGCACGTCAAACAGTACAGCTGGGATGCTTCTGCAACCACGCTCCTAAAAGCTATTACATCTCTGTTACAATAGACGTGTTATGGCACAAAAGAAAAAACCGGCAAAAAAGCCCGGCGCGATCCTCAACAAACGCGCTACTTTTGACTATGCCATCAACTCTAGCAACGAATTAGTTGTCGGTATCGCGCTCACTGGACCCGAAACTCGAGCAGCGCGTGACGGTCACGTGCAGCTGAAAGGATCGTTCGTCACAGTTAGAGAGAACGAATTATGGCTTAACAACGCGAGCTTCAGTCTGAAGATAAACGAGAAAAACAAACCAGGCGCCCGTACAATCGATACCGAACCACGCAAACTGCTCGCAAAACGCAAACAAATCGACGAACTGTATGCCAGCAAACAATCAGGAATGACGATCGTCCCACTGCGACTGCTGACAAAAGGACGCTTTATCAAACTAGTCATCGCCCTTGGTAAAGGCAAGAAAAACTACGACAAACGCGAAACACTCAAACGACGTGACAGCGAACGGGAAGCCGCCCGCGCTATGAAAAACGTACGATAGATTATAATAAAGTCATGAAGTTATATTCGTGGAACGTCAATGGGATCCGGGCCGTTATCAATAAGGGTACGTTTCAATCTTTCGTAGCCGAACATCAACCTGATATATTGTGCCTCCAGGAGACAAAAGCCAAAGAAGGCCAAGCCGAGATTGACCTGCCCGAATATCACGAATACTGGAACAGTGCCGAAAAAGCAGGTTACAGCGGTACGGCAATCTTTAGCAAAATCAAGCCACGGACTGTCATCAACGGCTTTGCCGACGAAATCGCCGCAAAGTACAAATTAGCAGGCGACAGCTACGGTGATCCGTCGCGCGAAGGTCGTGTTATCTCGGCAGAGTTTGATGACTTTTGGGTTGTGACAGTATATACACCAAACTCAAAGGGCGACCTGTCCCGACTTGAACTCCGTCACAAAAAGTGGGACCCTGCGTTCTTAGCACATATCAAGGAGCTCGAAAAAACCAAACCCGTCTTGTTCTGTGGCGACCTGAACGTCGCACATAACGAGATCGACCTTGCAAACCCAGCCTCAAACGTTGGCAAACACGGCTTT
>CAZDKN010000012.1:7757-9843 GCA_964506065.1 uncultured Saccharimonas sp. (SeqCode)
AAACGAAGAGCGCAAAGGGTTTGATATGTTAGAAAACGCTGGCTTCGTCGACACATTCCGCTCGCTTCATCCTGACACAACGGACGCTTACTCTTGGTGGACACACTGGGCGAACGCGCGGGCACGAAACGTCGGTTGGCGCATCGATTACTGGTTGGCAAGCGAAAGTATCGCTAGCAAAATCACAGCCGCCGCAATCCACCCAGACGTCTTGGGCTCCGACCACTGTCCAGTCAGTATAGAAGTTAGATTATAGATTATGCGTAGATTTCACATAGGCAGTAGACGAGATACGACACCTATCCGAAAAGTGGATGTCCCCGCAAGGGCGAGCCAAACGCCATGGGATGACGAAGTCACCCATAGAGTGGCCGCTTTGAGGATACGGTGGAGTAGCTCGGAGGTAAAACAGAAATGAGCAAGAAATTCGCGGTCTTTGATATCGACGGAACTATCTTTCACTGGCAGTTCTTTCACGAACTTTTTGACGAACTCGTGGAGGCTCAAGTTATCGATACAGCCACCGCTGAATCTGTACTCGAAGACAGAAAAAAATGGAGTCACGGTGACATTTCGTGGAATGAATACGAGACTGGTCTGGTCGAGGCACTTAACAAGGCGATCATCGGCACAAAGAAGTCGCTACTCGAGGAGATATCCGAAAAAATTATCAACGACAAAGGTCAGGTGCTATACCACTACACACGCGATTTACTGCGTGACCTGCAATCAAAAGGCTACGTCACAATCGTCATCAGCGGCTCTCAGCAAACGATTGTCGAGAAGTTTGCCCGTAGCTACGACATCGACATTGCGCTCGGTCTTGACTACGAGTATCACAATAACAAACTAGTCTCGATCAAACGCTCAATATATGGTCAAAAAGATGTTCTTCTCAAACAAGTCGTCAGTGAGTATGAGCTTGACTGGCAAGATTCATACGCAGTCGGGGATACCTATGGTGACGCGGCAATGCTTGCGCTCGTTGATAACCCTATAGCCTTTAATCCTGACCCCAAACTCCTCGAGGCAGCAAAAGAAAACGGTTGGAAGATAGTTGTGGAACGAAAAAGTATCGCATACACACTAGAAAAGGGCTCCGATGGATCATACATATTGGCGTAAACAAACAATCGGCAGCCCACTATTTCCTGATGTCGAATGGTCCAAGCCCGAACAACGATCCAAAGCGGGGCGTTTAGGAATTATTGGTGGCAACAAACTTGGATTTGCAGGTGTAGCCGAAGCGTATGGCGTCAGCACAAATGCTGGCGTAGGCGAAGTCCGAGTGCTCCTTCCTGATGCACTCAAGAAATCGATTCCGCCAATCATGACAGATGTGATTTACGGTGCAACTAACCCGTCCGGAAGTCTCGCCAAAGACTCGCTTACGGAAATGAAAGCCATTGGTGACTGGGCAACAGGTATTTTAATGATTGGCGACGCGGGACGCAACAGCGAAACGGCAATTGCATACGAAGACTTTCTGCGTGATTATTCCGGTCCACTGACCGTCACACGTGACGCGATCGATCTCATCAAAAACGCTAGTTCTAGCGTAGTAGAACGTCCCGACACGCTACTGGTCATGTCGTTTGCACAGCTACAAAAACTATTCCAGTTGGTTTACTACCCCAAGGTTTTGACGTTCAGCATGCAGCTGACAGGTTTGGTCGAAGCACTGCATAAATTCACTATTACGTATCCGGTATCGATCACAGTGTTATTCAAAGATCAGCTACTGGTGGCTAGCGGGGGAGAAGTAACCTCAACACCATGGGATAACCCAATGGCGATTTGGCGAGGCAGTACAGCTGCAAAAGCCGCCTGCTATTGGATGTGGAGCCCCAGCAAACCGCTCGAGAGCGTAACAGCCAGTCTCGTTTAGTATTTCTTTTATCTCTGGTACCGCGAGCCGGACTTGAACCGGCACGTTCTTACGAACACAAAATTTTGAGTCTTGCGTGTCTACCAATTCCACCATCGCGGCACAAGATATAAAAGAAACTAAAGCATAGGCATCATAGCAGCTCGTACCAATGTATTGTACAATAGAACTGATTAGGAATCTATATACATGAGCCCA
>CAZDKN010000012.1:9853-12737 GCA_964506065.1 uncultured Saccharimonas sp. (SeqCode)
CTGCAAACGCACCCGCTGGCTCGCCAGTGCCGTCACATCACGGTTCGTCAAATGAGCACGATGTCCAGTCAGCGACAGCAAATATCGTCCGAGCGCAGATTGAACAAATATATAACAAAACTCCCGCTGAGCAGGCAACACCACTGCAAGAAGTACATCCTTACGAACGTAACCACGCCGACCATCCTCAACCAGTACTAGAACAATGGAAACAATATCATAGCGCTTGGCAAACGTATTACCAAAAGTACTACGAAGGTTATTACACACACCATCTCACCAAAGCCAAACAGTCTCTTGATCCCGCCGCAGCATCTGGGACAAACAAAGAAGCTTACTTCACGCATCGCTCAGACGAGCCTGATACCGAAGGGCTCACCAAAGACGAAGCATTATTTGATCTGCGTCAAAAACTTTTATCAAAAGTAACTGATTCTGCCAAAAAGGTTCGCAAAAGTCGCCACTTCGTTCCAATTACCGCCGCGGTTTTGGTTGTACTACTGTTTGTCTTTTTACAGTATAACCGCGTCCTCGTCAGTAATGTCGTCGCCTACGTGAGCCCCGGTAGTATTGACGTCCAAAATATTGTCCTCGACCCAACGGTTGATATCAATGTAGGACCTGACCCTCGATTGATCATACCCAAGATTAACGTTGACGTACCTGTACTGTACGACGTCGGTAGCGACTACAATTCTCAGATGAAAGCTATGGAGACAGGCGTTGCACACTTTGCCATTCCTGGGGCCAGTAGTCACCCTGGACAAATAGGCAACACAGTCCTGTCGGGACACAGTAGTAACGACCTACTCGAAGCGGGCGACTATAAATTCATTTTTGCCCAACTTGATAAGCTGCAAGTAGGAGACAGCATCTACCTGAACTACCAATCCAAACGATATACCTACACAATCACCAAAAAAGAAGTTGTAGAACCTCACGAAGTTAATAAACTGATTTATCCAACCGACAAACCTATGTTGACACTGATCACGTGTACGCCACTAGGCACAGCCTTGCAGCGTTTGCTTGTCACCGCCGAGCAAGTCAGCCCTGATCCCGCAGCCTCAGCGGCTGCGCCAGTAGTTGATCCAGCTGCCGATTCGGCTGAAATCCCCGGTAGTACTGCTACGTTCCTGGATCGATTGTTTGGTAGTTAAGCTTAGTGTGAGTAGGCTCGGGTGGCGTTCGGTGGGGCAGCGCCCACATTTGTTTTGTGTTGTAATCAACCAAAAAAATGTAGGGGCAAACCGAACGACAGGACCCGAGACAGAATTTAAACTAAGGTAACAACATTCTCACGCGTTGCAGTTGAAAACCGTCCGCGCTCTTGTTAAAGCTGTATATATATCTGTCATTTTCCGTGAGCGCCACACCCTGACCACCAACAACTTGATTGATCGTTGCAGAGTTAGCGCCATCAAACTCGCGCATAATCAAACCTCCGTCGTAATCTGACCATGTGTGATCGTCGTCGAGCCACTTCACAGGACCGACTGTCACACCAGGAGTAGCGGAAACACTGTAATTAGTGATCCGTTTGTGTTCAATGTCGTAACTCGCAAAATCACTGCCCGACTGGACTAACAAATAATCACCGTTAGGACTAAACGACAAATTACCAACAGAACCAGTAAAGACAAACGACGCGAAGCTCTTTAGGCTACTGCTGTCACTACTGCCAGGTGCTGGGTAACTGCCTGCAATAATGTCAACTTTGGGACCTTGCGATATAGCAACGTAATCTTGGTTAAAGTATCGCGACGTAGTAATCCGCAGTGGTGCCTCGGGTACTGTCACAGTACTCCGCAAAACGTGAGGTGCATTATCTCCCTCGCGGTATAACCCGACAACTGTCTTCGTTGCATCATTCGGGTCAGTTCCGACATATGTAATGATGTTGGTTTCGTACAATTCAAACTCTGCAACATCAGTCACGAGCGTACGAGATATCGTCTCGGCAGACAGATCGAGCTTTCGAATCCCACCAGCACTCAGAGCGTACAAGATATTACCACTTGTGCCAGCGAAAACAGCTTTACTAATATCTAAATCCAGAAGAGTAGTGACATTTTTGGTGGCATTAACATCGCGCGTATCCAGAACCAACCATTCTTTTTTGTCGTTGTACGTATGCAGCAGCAGGACATACCGACCGCCCTCGTCCCACTGAGAGATTGTAAAGCTATGCACGACATCCGCAGTCTCCGCCTCGCTATATAACGCTGCAGGTATTGTTATGGTCGTACTTTTCACGTCATCCGAACGCAAATCAACAACCTGAAAAGTTGGTATCGCACCAGACTGCTGTACCAGCATTGTTCGGCCGTCAGCTGATGCCAGACTGCCGTGTAGGGTAGGGTAGGTAGCAACAGCCTGAGCGGGTCGTTCTTTCGGAACAAGCCGTGCATAGTCCAGCCACGTCAACGTGCCGGCCTTGACATCCAACGTCTTTTGCCAGGTCTCGTATCCACTGCGCTCCATAACAAACGTGTGCGTACCTGCGATCACATAGCTTTTTGTCGAAGTCTTGCCACTGATTGTCTTGCCGTCAATCTTTACGGTAGCACCTGATGGTACTGTCTCGAATTGCAATAGCGCACCTTGTTCAATCCGCCCGTTGTCAGTATCTAGTCGATACCCTAATATGACGAGTACCAGCCCAGTTACAATAGCAAGTACCGACACTGTCATAGCTATATACGTAATGACACGTGTGATGATTTCTTTCTTTTTTGAGGGTCGGCGATACATCGTATACTATTATAAGCGATTGAACACATTTTTTAGTAAATCCTTGCAACTTAGGCATAACCTTTATACTATAGTGTCATAGCTACGTTTTATACGTAACAAACATAAAGTACAAATGCGAGGACGTACC
>CAZDKN010000013.1:0-12733 GCA_964506065.1 uncultured Saccharimonas sp. (SeqCode)
TACTTCTGGAGGAAATACTATACATCGATTTACTAGTAGCGGAACGTTTATTGTCACATCGATTAACTAAAGAACCTACTATACAAACGCTTCGTTCGCTGTTAGAATATACCAAGATATGACTCAGTCGCCTAAAGCACATAAGCAGACGACAGATCGACCGCCTCGCACAACGAACGCGGCGATTTTATTGTTACTGACAATTGCGGATACCACGTGGCGGGCGTTTGTGCCGACTATCGGGGGAACGATTCTAGGAGTTACTTTTGATAATTTGCTAGGTGTTGCTCCCCTACTGACTACTATTATGATTATCGTTGGGTTTGCGACGAGCGCTTTGTTGATCGCTTTGCAGATTCGTAGCGTAAGGCGGGCTCGATGAACCAGTTTGCGGCGTTTGAGCTACACATTAGTATTGCCGCTCAAGAACTATTCAAAATAGGTGCGTTTCCTGTGACAAATGCTATGTTGACCGGGATTGTTGGACTAATCGTTACTGTTGGCATCTTGTTTTATGTTGGCGGCAAGGTTAAAAAAGATCAGTACAATCGCTTTGTCGGGCTGATCCAATGGGTGTTTGAAGGGCTTTTAAAGTCTATCAATGACATTATTCCTGATAAAAAATTAGCTCGCAAAATTACACCACTCGCGGTCACGATCTTTTTCTTTGTGTTGATTAGTTATTGGCTGAGTGTTTTGCCAGGTCTCGAGACTGTAATGTACAACGGCGTGCCGATTCTTCGTAGTCTGACGGCTGATCTGAACTTCACACTTGGACTTGCGATCATTACTGTTATTACTGTACAGATATATGCTATCAAGCACCTCGGTATTTTTGGTAACGCGGGTCGGTATTTCCGTAACCCGATCAAAGACCCTATTGCGTCGTTTGAAGGCATCTTGGAACTAATCGGCGAAGTATCTCGCGGTACAGCGCTTGCACTTCGTTTGTTCGGTAACGCCTTTGCTGGTGAAGTGCTGTTGATTGTTATTGCCGTACTTACTAGTTATGCAGCCTCTGTCGTATTGCCGTTTTTCATGGCGTTCGAGCTATTCATTGGCTTTATCCAAGCATACGTATTCTTTGTCCTCACGCTCATCTTTACCTCGCTAGCCGTCAGCCATCACGGCCCCTCACCTGATCATTCCCCTGCTGTTAAGCCGACCAAAAAGGCCAAGTCAGTTGGATGATATAATTAAGTAAATAACAAAGGAGAAATAATAATGGAAGAATTAGCTTTTGGACTTGCCTACGCACTACCAGCACTTGGAGCTGCAATGGGTATTGGTTTTATTGGTGCTGGCGCACTCAACGCGTTTGGCCGTAACCCAGAAAAACTAAGTGATATCCGAACGCTTATGATTACAGCTATCGTGTTTGCTGACTCACTAGCTATCATCGGTATCATCGTCGCTATTATTGCGAAGTTTTTGTAAGATAAGGCATTTATAGGGATATGGAAATTTTGCGACAATTTGCAGCAACCGAAGCCACTACTACTGGTAGTAGTGATATCTTCAGTGCGCTTGGCATAAACTGGATGTTGTTGATTTTCCAGATAGTTGCCTTTTTGATACTGGTGGCATTGCTGGCGAAGTTTGTGTATCCATGGCTGATGAAGTCGGTTGACGAACGTCAGGACAAGATCAACGCTGCTTCAAAAGCAGCAAGTGAAGCTCAAGCTGCTGCTGCTGACGCTGAAGTACGCGTTGAAAAACTGCTCAAAAAAGCTCGTGGCGAAGCGGCTGACATCGTAGCTACCGCCAAATTAGAATCAGCAACTGCCCTAGCTGCTAGCGAGGAAAAGGCGAAAAAGCGCGCAGAACAAATCGTTGCAGACGCACAAGATGAAATCCAAAAAGAAGTCATTGCTGCAAAGACCGCACTTCATAACGAAACGCTTGAACTCGTCGCATTAGCCACTGAGAAAGTTGTCGGCAAAACAGTTAGTGCCAAAATTGACGAAAGTCTGATTGCTGACGCATTAAAGGCGGTTAAATAACGCTATGGCTACACGCTTGTCACGCCGTAAGATTACCAGCTATGTTGCCGAGCAACTTGCTACTGGCAGTGCGGTGAAACAAGTGATCAAGCAATTAGCAGCTTTCCTGATTGACAATCGACGCACTAAGGAGCTTGAGCTTATTGTTCGAGATGTCGAATACGAGTTAACACGGCGCGGTATCGTACTAGCACGCATCACCTCAGCACATGAATTAACAACGACTACTAGGACGGCAATTAATGCGCTGATCAAAGACCAAACGGGTGCAAAGACTATCCAACTACAGCAGTTTATTGATCCGAGCGTGCTAGGTGGTGTCAAAGTTGACATACCAGGGCAACAGATTGATACAACAATTGCCCGCAGACTGACAACATTAAGAACGAACGTAAAGAAATAACGAGGAAAAACAATGGCAGAACTATCAGTAACAGAATTATCCAAAGATCTCCGCGCGGCGATCGCTAGCCTGGAAGCTACAGAAGGCTTGGCCAGCGTTGGTGTTGTCGTTCGTGTTGGTGACGGTGTGGCGTGGGTACATGGTCTGCACGATGCTGGCTACAGCGAAGTGCTACAGATCGAAACCGCAAATGGCATCGTTGAAGCCTTTGCATTGAACTTGATGGAAGACGAAATCGGTGCAGTGCTCCTTGGTGGTGACAGCGAAGTGTCAGCTGGCAATACAGTACGTCTGAAAGGTACGACTCTACAAGTTCCAGTTGGTCCAGAACTGCTCGGTCGTGTTGTTGACCCGCTTGGTCGTCCACTTGATGGCGCAGGTCCAATCAAGACAAAGGAGTTTGGTTTGGTTGAGCGCGAGGCTATCGGTGTGATGGGTCGTAAGTCGGTCCACGAACCATTGATGACAGGTATTATGTCGATTGACGCTATGTTCCCTATCGGACGTGGTCAACGTGAGCTTATTATCGGTGACCGCCAGACTGGCAAAACTGCCCTAGCGATTGACACTATGATCAACCAAGCAAAGCAAAAGACCGGTGTTGTGAATGTGTACGTGGCAATCGGTCAAAAGCTATCAAAGGTCGCCCGTCTAGTCGATCGCCTGAAAGAAGAAGGTGTGATGGAACAAACGATTGTCGTTGCGACAAGTCCATCTGATCCGGCATCACTACTGTACCTTGCTCCATACGCCGCAACTGCTATGGGCGAATACTTCCGTGATAACAAACAGCACGCGTTGATGATTTATGACGATTTGACTAAGCATGCCGTTGCTTATCGTCAAATGTCACTGCTGCTTCGTCGTCCACCGGGACGTGAAGCCTTCCCTGGTGACGTGTTCTACCTCCACTCTCGCCTTCTTGAGCGTTCAGCAAAACTCAGCGACGATTTGGGTGCTGGATCGTTAACTGCGCTGCCAATTATCGAGACTCAGGCTGGTGATATTAGTGCCTACATTCCTACCAATGTGATTTCGATTACAGACGGTCAGATTTTCCTTGAAACAGACTTGTTCTACCAAGGCATCCGACCAGCAATTTCAGCAGGACTTTCGGTGAGTCGTGTTGGTGGTGCAGCTCAGACAAAGGCTGTCAAATCTGTGAGTGGTAACTTGAAGCTAGGACTTTCACAGTTCCGTGAGCTTGCAAGCTTTGCACAGTTCGGTAGTGACCTTGATGCGGCAACTAAGTCACAAATTGAACGTGGCCAACGTTTGACTGAGCTTTTGAAGCAACCACAGTACAATCCTGCAAGTATCTGGGAGCAAGTTGCTAGTATTTACGCTGTGACTAACGGACTATTTGACGACGTACAGCCTGCTCACATCAAAGACGCTCAGGCTGCAATGCTGACTCGTTTGTGGGCTGATCACAAAAAAGAAATGCAAGAGCTGGACAAGGGTGACAAACCTACCGACGCTCAGACAAAGGCTATCGAAAAAGCTGCTAAAAGTGCAAGCAAAGGATTTGAGGGAAAGTAGTTAAATGGCGTCGACCCAAGTATTAAAGTCTCGTATCCGCTCGGTAAAAAACACCAAGCAGATTACAAAGGCAATGCAGTTGGTAGCAGCGAGCAAGATGCGTCGTGCACAGGAAGCAACGAAAGCTTCGGCACCGTATACATTGGCTGCACGCGAACTGCTGACTGCGCTGGCTGGACATACCTCTGTTTCCAATCATCCTCTCTTTGTAAAGCGACCTGTCAAAACGAGACTAATAATTGTTATTGCGTCTGATAAGGGACTGGCTGGTGCCTATAACAGCAACGTTGTGAGGGTCTACACCGAACAACTGCAACGTGATGACAAAGACGGCGTTAAGAACACGACAATTGCCGTTGGGCGCAAGGCATCACAATTCGTTGCGCGTATCAAGGATACACAAGTTCTTGGTGTGTACGAAGACCTACCTGACCGTCCAGACGGTAGCGAGCTCCGTGCTATTTTGGATAGCGCACGAGAAAAGTTTACATCTGGCGAAGTTGACGCTGTTGATGTGATTTACACGGATTTCATCAGTAGCGTGAGCCAAATACCACGTGTCCTTCGAGTATTGCCTGCTGGATTTGCCGAAGCGGTTGAACCAGGTGTGGCCTCTGATGCAACATACGAACCAAGTACCGAAGAAGTCCTCGACGGTGTTGTATATCGTTTGGTCGGGGCACAAATCTTTCAGGCACTACTTGATGCGCGCGCTAGCGAGCATAGTATGCGCATGATGGCTATGAAAAACGCCACCGACAACGCGAGTGATTTGGTTGACGACTTGACGCTTGAAATGAACAAGGCACGTCAAGGCGCGATTACGCAAGAATTAGCAGAAATATCAGGTGGCGTTGAAGCGCTGAACGAATAAAGGAGAAAATGATGAGTAAAGAAAACACAGGAAAAATTGTACAGGTAGTCGGTGTCGTTGTTGACGTTGAATTTCCAAACGGCACAATCCCAGCGATTTATGATGCCCTACACGTCAAACGCGGTAAAGGCGTACTAACGTTAGAGGTAGCGCAACACCTTGACGAACGATCAATTCGCGCAATTGCGCTTGCAGCAACTGACGGACTACATCGCGGCGACGAAGTGACAAGCACTGGTGCGCCAATTAGTGTGCCTGTTGGAGACGAAACCCAAGGACGTATGTTCAACGTGGTTGGTGATGCGATTGATGGCAAGCCAGAACCAAAGGGCAAACGAGCGCCAATTCACCGTGCTCCACCACCACTCTCTGAGCAGTCAAACAAAACCGAGATCCTAGAAACTGGTATCAAGGTCGTCGACCTTATTGCACCCGTCACCAAAGGTGGTAAAGTCGGACTCTTCGCTGGTGCAGGTGTTGGTAAGACGGTTCTTATTACAGAGCTAATTAACAACATCGCCAAATTCCACAGTGGTAACTCGGTCTTTGCTGGTGTTGGTGAGCGAACTCGTGAAGGTAACGACCTTTACTACGAGATGGAAGAAGCTGGCGTTCTGGGCAAAACAAGTCTTGTCTTTGGACAGATGAACGAACCACCAGGAGCTCGTCTTCGTGTAGCACTATCTGGACTTGCCATGGCAGAGACGTTCCGTGACCAAGGTAAGGACGTGCTGCTGTTCATCGATAATATTTATCGTTACACGCAGGCTGGTGCCGAGGTATCTGCCCTACTTGGTCGTTTGCCTTCAGCTGTGGGTTACCAACCAAACTTGCAACAAGAAATGGGTGCTTTGCAGGAACGTATTACAAGTACGAAAAAGGGTTCTATTACATCAGTCCAGGCTGTGTATGTGCCTGCCGACGACTTTACTGACCCAGCGCCTGCAACGACATTCGCCCACCTTGACGCAACGATTGTGATGAACCGTGCGTTGACTGAAATTGGTATCTATCCTGCCGTTGACGTGCTTGATAGTAACTCAACCAGTCTTGATCCAGAAATTGTTGGAGAAGAGCACTACCGCGTCGCTCGTGAAGTCCAGCGTGTACTGCAGCAATATAAAGAGCTGCAAGACATCATTGCAATCCTTGGTATGGAAGAACTTTCTGACGATCAGAAGCAAACAGTTGCTCGTGCCCGTCGCATCCAACGATACCTATCGCAACCATTCCACGTAGCCGAGAAGTTTACAGGCAACCCTGGAACGTATGTCAAACTTGCTGACACTATCCGTGACTTTGCTGACATTTTGGCTGGTAAGTACGATGACAAGCCAGAAGATTGGTTCTACATGGTGAACGGAACATTAGCGGATAAAAAGGACTAAATAAATGAATTTGAAGCTCATTACCCTACTCGGGATCAAAATCGACCAAGAGGCGTACGAGCTGATTATTCCGACTGCCGCGGGTGAGATTGCTGTCTTCCCTGGTCACGAACCGCTCGTGACTATAGCTGTGCCTGGTGCTATTGCTGTGCGTTACAAAAAGGACGATCCAGACACAGAACTGGAATACTTCGCAATTAGTGGCGGTGTGGTTGAGATATCGCAAACCGCTGTACGCGTACTGGTTGACGAGGCGGATCACGGTGATGACATCGTCGAGGCCGAATCACAAGCAGCACTTGAGCGTGCGATTGAGCTTCGCGATAACGCCAAGGATCAAGTCGAGCTCGAAAAGGCGCACCAACTGGTTGACCGTCACTCAGTACGTCTGAAAGTTGCCGAACTTCGACGACGACGTCGAATGTAACACGTTTTTCAATCGTTTTGCCCAATCGCATTAACTCATCAGTATGCTCAAAAACATGACGTTTAATACTTACTTTCAGACGAAAGTAACAAAGTCCTTCTTTTGAGCCTGCAAAAGAAGCAAAACGGCTGGGACGGCTTCACCGTAGCGGGTTGAATAGGCATAACTTTCACTTGGAAAGCTGCGGAAACTCGCGCCTGACATATGTTGTCAGGGCTCAAACAGTCCTCGCTTTGCCAGGTGCCAGCTAGACCTATTCATCCGAACGGTTGCAGATGCCCCAGACTCCCGACGTGGTCGTTCGAGAAAGTTATATGATTTGAGACTCACCTGCTTGCAGGCACTCGACATCTGCAGCTGCCCAAGAATGAAATACGCAAAACAGTTGGAGTAATTCACGAGGACGTGTCCATTTCATTTAACTAAATGAATAGAAATGGACCGACTGAAAGGAGTTCCGCAGTGACCAACTTTTTGTGTACTTTATTCCTGGCGCAGTGAAGCCGTCGAGAAGCTTTTTCCTTCTTTTTACGACTAAAAAGAAGTTGGTTTTGTTACTTTTACCAAGAGAAAAGTAAGGATTTATTTTACTTCTTGAAGCAATAACCGTACTTCACCAGTAGTTTTCGTATGCATTAGCCTTTCGCGTAGCTCACTTGCACCGTCAAAGTTGCGTATATAAATCTTAAAAAAGCGTTTGAGGGGATCGAATTTCCGTGGTTCTAATTCGGACGAATATTTATCGTGAAGGTCGAGCTGAAGGTTTAATAAGTTCACCAATTCTTCGCGCGTATGTTCACGCTGCTGAGCCTCAAATGCGAATGGATTATGAAAAACACCACGTCCAATCATGATACCGTCAACGCCGTACTGCTGTACTAACTCTTCACCATGCTGACGATCACGTACGTCACCGTTAATAGTCAGGAGCGTGTGCGGTGCGATTTCGTCGCGTAATTTTTTGATTTCTGGAATAAGCTCAAAGTGGGCGTCAACTTTACTCATTTCTTTGCGGGTTCGCAAATGAATCGTTAAGTTGACGATGTCTTGTTGCAGAATATGTGTCAGCCAACCGCGCCATTCGTCTAGGTGCGTGAAACCTAGTCGTGTCTTGACGCTGACGGGTAGCCCGCTCTCTTTGGCTGCTGCAATGAGTTCTGCGGCAAGTTTAGGGTTACGGATGAGTCCGCTCCCACAGCTTTTGCTCGCAACGTTCGTGACAGGACACCCCATATTAATGTCTATGCCAGCAAAGCCCATTTCCTTCATGCCATGGCTCATTTCACGAAATTGATTAGGATCATTGCCCCAGATTTGTACTACCATGGGTTGTTCGTCCTCAGTGAACGTCAGCCTTCCTCGTGTACTGTGGCGACCTTTCGAGCTGCAATACCCTGCACTACTGGTAAATTCAGTAAAGAAAATGTCTGGACGTCCAGCAGTATTAATAACGTGGCGAAAGACCACATCGGTCACAGCCTCCATAGGCGCCAAGGCAAAAAAAGGCTTGGGTAATTCAGTCCAGAAATTTTTCATCATCCTATTATCTCACAGAACAGTGTTTGACTGCCAGAGCATTATTATATGTTGTCGTCAATAAGATCTTGCTCAAATGCGAGCATGCCCTTGAGGGATTCGTCGTACTTTGAAGTATCAGGTAAATCAAGGTTGATAATACGTTGCCACACGGCATTTATAAGCAAGCTAAGGCGTTCTTGCTCGTCGGGGTCAAAACTCGTCTCTAATGTGACAATATCGCCTGTCACCGTCGGCTCGACGTATTGCAGTCTTCCGGCCTCGACACTATAGCCTCGCCAATCTCGCGAGTGTTCGACAAGTAGTTTATAGAACATCAGCTGAGTCTTATATTTGTGTAGTTTAATTTTTTCGTAGTCCGTTTTGCCCGACCATGTTCGCGATGGTTTCCCTGTTTTGTAGTCACTGACTATCATTGTCTTGTCGTCGGCAATGTCGACTAAGTCTAACTTACCAGTTAAATGTGCTTCACCTATGATTACGTGTTGACGAGTGAAATCAAGCTCGACCTTTTGTGACGTGGTAAACGATCCATATTTTGCTGCAAGGAATGTTTGGAGATGATCACTACCTTTTTGTAAGTATGTTTCGAAGTCAGCTTGAGACAAGTGCTTCGACGCGAGTGTTGTTTCAAAGTTGTGTAGAATATCTTCAACCGGCTGTGGCTCGTTGTGTGTCTCCAGGTATGTATGTGCCCGTTGCAAGGTTTGATGAATAACCGATCCGTACGTGGCCGCCGAACTCATAGCTTGAGGGAATCGAAGTAAGTTCTGCAGCAAGAACAGTTGAGGCCCGCCGCGCGTAACATCGAGGAAGTTTGTTAGATGAGTCACGCTGAGTTGGTAATGAGCAAGTTGCGGTGCGAGTAAATCTTTAAGACTAGCCGGCAAAGGCTTAACTAATGGCTCGTACCAACGAAGCTCAGCAGTCGCGAGAGCATGAGCAGTGTTCTTGTTGGTTTGAATAATTTCAGTTTCGGTATCAACGTTAGACAGAAGAAAGCCTGCCTTGGCGGTTGGTTTTGCGCTATCGTCAGCCCGACTGTAGCTAATATAAAGTTGCTTTTTTGCACGTGTTGATGCGACATAGAACAAACGCAAGCGTTCGTCGCTTGAGTCCCCTGCTGGACTGAGGGGCAAGTTTTCTGGGTAGCTGATCAGACGACTGCGACTTCTTGCTCTTTCACCCCACGTTGTGTCAATTGCTCCTACTATGTAAACGGTATTAAACTCCAGACCCTTTGACGCGTGTGCTGTCATAAGGTGAACGGCGCTATTTTGTGGTACAAACGAATGCAAACTGGTGATAGTACTACCAATACTTCGGTGCAGGTCAATAAATTCGATAAAAGTTAATAGTGTCGGTGTTTCCTGTGGGTGGTATTGGCGGAGTTTTGTGCGAATTGCATGTAATGCCTCAAGGTATCGTACGTAGTTGTCGGTGTTTGTTTCTAGTGCGTCAGTCGAGAAGAAGTAGTGAAATAAGGGACTTGTGAATGTGCTGCTTTGAAGTGGTTGTTCGGAGTCTTGGACATTCCCTACCAACGCGTCTAGGATGGTCTCGAGCGGCGTTTGCGGTATAGATAATGCCGTCGTGACGAGCCAATTATGAAGCGACAAGAAGGTTGGGTCTAGTGCCATCTCGTCCAGCCACTGGGTGTTGTTCTGGTACGCCTTAAGGCTGAGTCGCCACAAATCTAACGGCTCAATCGCCCATGCTGGGTGAGCAAGCAACTGAGGCAGTAGTGCGTTGACATCCCTGTGTTGGCCTAAATACAACCCAATAAGGATACGTGATAACTGTTCGAGGAGAACTAGCGGAGGCAGCTCGAGTACATTATCGCGTCGTTCATATTGGACAGGGATACCAGCTTTAATGAAATATGGTAATAGCTTTTCGATCTCTTGGTGTTTGCGAGTCAAGACGGCAATACTGTCAGGCTCTACGCCGTTTTTGATAGATGACTGGATATGCTCGACGAGCCAATGACGCTCGTCAGTAATAGTTTCGGCCTCGTGGATTGATACATTTCCTGCGCCTTGCTTTGTTTTTGCGGTGAGGTTTTTGTTTAACTCAGCGATATGATTTTCAAGCCGATCTTCGCCTTGCGTGATGATGTTGCGCGCGCGGTCTAAAATGTGATGACCAGAGCGGTAGTTGTCTGTTAGCGTAATAAGCTTTGCTTTAGGATAGTTATCGCGGAAGTTAATGATATTACTAATATCTGCGCCTTGGAAGCTATAGATCGCTTGGTCATCGTCCCCTACCACCATAATATTTGGTGTATCGCCATGCACAACATTGTTTGTCAGGTTATGCACGATGCGCATTTGGGCCATGTTAGTATCTTGGAACTCGTCGACCATAATGTATTGATATTTTTCTTGCAGATTAAAGCGCAGCTCGTCGAAGATTTCCATAGCGTGAACGACCCGCAAAATCATGTCATCAAAGTCGTATAACTCGGCTTCTTGCATGCGTGCTAAGTACTGCTCATATATCGAGCTGATTGCTCGCAGCTTTGCCTGGCGTTCTCGAGATTTCATCACAAATTCGCCTCGTTCATTTTTTTGAAACCAGTTATTGCGCCAGGCTGTGATAGGCTTTGTCGAGTTGTCTACTTTTGCCGCTGCGATTGCATCGTCGAGAGAATCAGCAATGACATGTGCTAGCGCCACGACACTAGGTAGCGATACGCTCACGGCCGCCAAACGAATTGCTTCAATATGCCGAGCAAGGCTATCAGCGGTTGATTTACTAATTTTGTCCCTAAACACAGGTGCAAGTAATTGTTCGGTTTTTTGAATTGCGATGTCATTGGCGTCTAGTATTTCCAGTAACTCGTCACTTGTCAGTCCGCTTTTTTTCAGCTCCGAAATAACCGTGAGGCTGTCAGATAGGTATGTGTAGTCGTCATTCATCTTTTTATTCAATACGTTGTTGTAGCCAAGTTTTTCAAAGATACCGTGGATGATTTCGTATCTGCTGAGTTCGTCTGCAGGACGAAAGTAGGCGCCCTCGTAAAAGAATTTTGCGTACTGGTTGATGACTTCCGTTCCAAAGCTATGGAACGTGTGGATAGCGACCTTGTAGGCGTCTTTGCCTACGATGCCAACCAACCGTTCGCGCATGGCATTTGCGCCACTTTCTGTAAATGTCAAACACAAGATATTTTCGGGGAGGGTGTCGGTCGTTTGTAATATATGAGCGGTTCGGATGCTGAGGAGCTCAGTTTTACCAGTACCTGGCCCAGCGATGACCATGACCGGACCGTCGATTGCGTCGACAGCTTGTTTTTGAGCCGCGTTAAGCTCTTTGTATCGCCTCTGATACTCCATGTAACTATTGTATCATCCGATACAATAAGCCGCATTCTCGGAATAACACAAGCAAGCTCGGTTCTTCTCTCGAATGCTTTTATTGTAGTTGATTGGCTGAGGCTCGTCGAGGTCGACAGATAGTTAATAGATGGTACAATAGTACCCATGACTGACAAGATGTATGAGGAACTGGCGCTCGAGCGTCTAATTAAAGAAAAATTTGGCGTCAATTTAGATATTTACCAAGCTATTGTATTCAAAGTTCCAATTAGTCGCACCGGCGAGGCAACACTTTTTCTAACCGCCAAAAAGCAGCTCTATCTACTGATTACTGGTCAATCAAAGTTCTTGTTAGGCGACATAAAAAAACTAGTCGCGCGAATGGGTCTTCAGGCAGACACGTACTTTCCGCCCAAAGGTCGTCCACACTATTTTGACGAAGTAGGACGCGCAAAATTCCATGATGTATTTCCGGGGCGCAGTAATGTGACAACCGAGGACCTCATATTTTATCGAACACTTACACCGTATAATCCAGCGCTTATTTCAATTTCTGAAGTCAAGAACGGGAATGTGTATCAATTTGACGCTGACGCGAACGATAGTTGGCGCGTGGCTGCAAAGTTTGCGTATCGCCGTATACGTACTAGTTGACGCAACAAGCCTAGACTAAATTTAATTAGATTCTTCTGCTGCAAGGGTAGCTAATTGAACAAGTGCGGCTTTGCCCGACTCTACTGTAAATGTTGCCGACTCCGTCGGTTGATTTATAGAGTATTCAGTGAGTGTTTTGGCGGTAAAAACGTATAACTTTAGGATATATGAAGTATTGGGACCCTGTGGTATGGGAGGTGCATTATAGAATGCAGAATCCCCGAGTCCGTCGACCGCAACGCTGAATTCGTCTGTCTCGATCTGATTAACGATTGTTTGAAGGTCAGATTCGTTTGTGTACTTTGTGACCTGAACCATAAGAGCGTTCCCCGAATTAAAGCCGTTTTCGAGTGTTCCGCCTGGTTCAAAAGCATAGACACAAATCTGGGCGTCTGACGATGTGTTCTCGACATCTTCCCCGATCACCTGGTTGCCGACTATGCCTATATTTTCAGGTGACTGGAGATTAACCGCAGCATCTCCCAGAGCTGTCTTTATTGTGGAGACGTCTAGTGAGCTACATGCTCCGTAGTCTTTCGAAAAATCCAGAACTACTTCAGGCGTTTGTTCTTCGGGTGTAGTCGCG
>CAZDKN010000014.1:0-9304 GCA_964506065.1 uncultured Saccharimonas sp. (SeqCode)
GCCGCAAAAATTTGGATGTTGATCACTATCGAGTCAAATGGTTAGCGATTGAACAACAGCTTAAGCGTGACGAAGTTGCTAGCTATTCTCTGGCTGTACTAAATGCCGATAAGCTGCTTGACCATGCGCTCAAAGAACGTGGCCTAAAGGGCGAGACGATGGGCGATCGTTTGAAAGCTGCAAAAGATATTTTTTCTAGTCGTAATGACGTATGGGCTGCACACAAACTGCGCAACAAAATCGCACATGAGCCAGACGTAAGAGTTACGTACGAAGCAGCCCGACATGCTATCGGTAATTTTAAACGAGCCCTGAAAGACATAGGAGCTATTTAATGGTACTGACGAAAGATATCACTGACAAATACGAAATAACTATTGGCATAGAGTGTCATGTTCAGTTGGCGACGGTGACCAAGTTGTTCAGTGGTGCAGACAATGACGCACGCGACAAAGCTCCCAATTCGGTAGTGAGCCCGATTGATTTTGGACTCCCTGGGATGTTGCCTGTATTAAACCGCGAAGCAGTTAGTTTGGCAATCAAGGCGGGTAAAGCGCTAGGTAGCGAAATCGCGAAAGTAAGTCGATTCGACCGTAAACACTATTTCTACCCAGATCTTCCAAAAGGCTACCAGACAACCCAAATGTACAATCCTATTATTGTTGGTGGGTTAGTTGAGGCGCCACTTGATGATGGGACAACAGTGAAGGTTCGTATCCATCATGCACACATGGAAGAAGATGCAGGCAAACTTACTCACGTCGGCGACTACAGTCTTGTTGATCTTAATCGAGCAGGAACTCCGCTGATCGAAATTGTGTCAGAACCTGATATTCATAGTGCTGCTGCTGCCAAAGCTTATGCGACAGAGCTATATAGACTAATGACATACGCAGGAGTGACCCACGGTGATCTCTATCATGGCAACATGCGGTTTGACGTGAACGTCTCTGTTGCACCAAAAGGAGCGTCTGAACTAGGAACGCGCGCCGAAGTGAAAAACTTGAACTCATTCAAGAGCGTCGAGCGCGCTGCCGAGTATGAATTTAATCGCCAAGTGGAACTGCTGGAAAAGGGTGAGCGTATCATCCAAGAGACTCGTGGGTGGGATGACGTAAAACAAAAAACCACTAGTCAGCGTAGTAAAGAAGACGCACAGGATTATCGTTATATGCCTGACGCTGATATTCCTCCGATTGTTTTGACCGATGAAGAGATTGCAGAGATTCAATCAACAGTTCCATCTCTGCCTTCTTACTATCGAGACTCGTGGAAAAGCATGAATATTGATCAGACAGTTGAAAATGCGTTGCTTGTCTCGCGTCAGCAAGCAGAGCTTATTGAACGAATCTTGCAGAAAGCTGGTCCGAACGCAGCTAGGCGCGTAGCGTTTTGGTTCTTGATTGCGATTACGGATGAGCTAGACGAAAGTGGCGACGTAATGACTAACAGTACGCCTATTTCGGACGATTACTTCATAGAGCTCGCCGCCATGGTTGATAAAAGTGAACTCAGTTCGACGGCCGCAAAAGAAGTCTTCTTTACGATGTTGAAAACAAGTGAATCCCCGCGTAAAATAGCTGAGTCAAAGAACCTCATCCAGGTCAGTGACGAAGGTGCAATTGCCGCGATTGTTGACGAAGTTTTGGCCGATCCCTCGTCAACTCAAGCCGTTAAGGATTTAAAGGAAGGCAACGACAAGGTCATCGGATTCTTGGTGGGGCAAGTTATGAAGAAATCACAGGGTAAAGCCAACCCAGAACTCGCGCAAAAATTAATTAGAGAAAGAGTAGAATAGACATTATGATACAACCAACCAAAGCTATTATTTGTGCCGCTGGACTTGGAACACGCTTTTTGCCGCAAACAAAAGCGATGCCTAAAGAAATGTTACCGTTGATTGATAAACCAGTCATTCAATTAATTGTCGAAGAAGCGGTTGCCGCAGGTGTGACAGATATAATCATCGTGACGGGTAGTACCAAGCGTGCTATCGAAGATCACTTTGATCGCTCGGACGAACTAGAAGCCGAGCTTCGTGAACGTGGCAAGACTGAAAAGGCTGATCAAATTAAATCAATTGCTGAAATGGCAAACTTTATTTATCTGCGTCAAAAAGGCACGCCAAAAGGCAATGCTCGCCCGATTCTTAACGCCAAACATTTAATCAAAGATGATGAGCCGTTCTTTGTATTCTTTGCGGATGACTTATTTCGCAGTAAAGTGCCACGTGCGGTACAGCTACTCGAAGCGTATCAAAAGACTGGCAAGTCAGTTATGTCGTTCGCCGAAGTTGATGCTGAGCTTGTTGACCAGTATGGTATGGCTGATCCTGGTGAGTACTTGGACAACGATACGTTTGTTGTCAAGAGCTTGGTCGAAAAACCAAGTAAAGATTCATCACCAAGTCGCTTTGCGCAAACTGGCTGCTACTTACTGACGCCTGAAATTCTTCCAATTCTATCAAAAGAAATAGTCAATCCAAGCAGTGGAGAAATCGTCTTGGGAGATAGTTTGAACGAACTTGCCGCCAGCTCAAAGGTGTACGGTCGTAAAATCGACGGTGTTTGGCACGATACAGGTGACCCATTCAGATACCTGAAGGCAATAACTGATATGGCCCTGGAAAGTCCTGACTATGGCGATGCGTTTCGGGAGTTTCTGAAGAACCGCTTACGCTAAGATTGTGGCGTGGCACAATAGGTGATATAATAAGTACCATAAGTAAGCAATTAAAGTGAGGTTATCACAATGAGTCCAGCAGCAGAAATCCTCGTTATCATCCTGTCAATCTTTCTCGCGGTCTTCTTGGCACTAGGCATAGCTCTTAGTATTTACCTCATTAAATTGACGCGCGATATACGTGCGATTACAAAATCAGCAGAGCGAACGGCGCAACATATTGAATCCGCCGTTTCTGGCGTGGCAAAACTCACGTCACCATTGTTTGTTGTGGAGCTCATTAGCCGATATATAAAGAAGTTTACTAAGAAGAAAAAAGGAGAATAGTATGTCAAAAGGAAAATTCGCATTAGGTGCAGTGATTGGTGCAGCAGCAGGACTTGTTGCAGGAATTTTAACAGCACCAAAAAGCGGTAAAGAAACTCGTGCTGATATCAAGGCCAAAGCAGGCGAGATCAAAGGCAAAGCTGAGTCAAAAGCAAGTGAAGTCAAAGCGAAGGCAAGCGTTGTTGCGAGCGACGTCAAAGACAAAGCAGAAGATTTAAAGGCTCGAACCGAACGAGCGGTTGAAGGCGCAAAAAAAGGATTCAACAGCAAAAAATAATCGACCATTGATTAAATGATAAATAAAATAAAAACAGATAACGAAGTTGGTGCCCGCCGAGCGATTCTAGAAGATCTCTTTTACGATTTTCATAAAAGCCGCAAGCAAGTATACGGCATGAATTTCGTTCGAGGGTTATTCTTTGGTGTCGGTAGTGTCATCGGGGGTACTCTTGTTATTGGACTTTTGATCTGGCTATTAAGCCTGCTTGTTGACTTACCTGGTGGAGCGGGTGATTTTATTCAGTTTATTGTTGACACTGTGCAACAACGCTAAAGACCTTTTTACTACAGACTAGATACAGTAGCCTTGGTATACTAGAGATAGTTATGGGGGTTACACTAAAGCAATCAGATTATGTGCATTTGCATAATCATACACACCACAGCCTGTTGGACGGCTTAACAAAAATACCCGATCTTATTACTGCAGTTTCAGACATGGGCATGGATGCTATCGCCATTACAGACCACGGCACCATGTCCGGAGTGGTTGAGTTCTACAAGACTGCAAAAGCTGCGGAAGTAAAGCCTATTATTGGGTTCGAAACGTATGTGGCGGCACGCAGCCGACATGACCGAGACCCACAAAAGGACAAAGCTCGGTATCACTTGACGGTCTTGGCGATGAACAACGAAGGGTATCAGAACCTGATGCTACTAAGCTCGCTGGCAAACCTCGAAGGTATGTACTACAAACCACGTATTGATCACGAATTGCTCGAGGAGCATCACGCAGGGCTTATCGTTTTGTCTGGATGTGCAAGTAGTGAACTTGGCGAAAATTTAAAAGCAGATAACTACGAAGAGGCAAAAAAGATTGCATCATGGTACAAAACACTACTTGGTGATCGCTATTACCTAGAAATGCAGGACCACGGTCATCCTGATTACCCACACCCATGGGATGTACAGGTAAAAATCAATAAATATTTGGAACAGTTATCGAAAGAACTTGATATTCCACTGGTCGTTACGAGTGACGGTCATTATCTGACACATGAAGATCAGGAGGCTCACGAGATATTGCTTTGTGTAGGAACAGGAGCGTTCTTGGCTGACGAGAAGCGAATGTCACTCAAAGATTTTGATCTGCATGTCACAGACCCTAAGGAAATCATTGCTCGCTGGGGTCAGTCACACACTGAGGCGATACTGAACTCACGTCGTATTGCCGATAGGTGTAATGTTGAACTAAGTTTGGGGGGAATTTTGATTCCAACCTTTCCTACTCCAGAGGGCGAGTCAGAAAAAACGTACCTGGACAAGTTGGTCTATCGGGGACTAGCATGGCGGTATGGTGACTTAGATCAACCACAGACTGTCGACTTGACGACAGAAGAAGCGATCACGCATATCCCCGAAGAAGTACTTGAACGGGCTGAATATGAGTTATCGGTCGTTGACCGCATGGGTTTTAATGGCTACTTTTTGATTATCCAAGATTTTATTAACTGGGGCAAAGGGCGAGGCATTATCTTTGGGCCTGGTCGTGGTAGTGCAGCGGGATCAATATTGTCGTATGCGCTTCGCATAACTGAACTGGATCCACTCGATTACGATCTGCTGTTTGAGCGATTCCTGAACCCGGACCGAATTAGTATGCCCGACGTCGATATCGACATTCAGGATACACGTCGTGACGAAGTTATCGCGTATTGTACAGAAAAGTACGGCGTTGACCGTGTGGCGAACATCGTGACCTTCGGCAAAATGGCGGCTCGAGCTGCGGTTCGTGACGTTGCACGTGTGCTACAAGTGCCGTATGCCGAGGCCGACCGTTTCTCTAAAATGATCCCACCTCCAGTACAGGGACGTCACATACCACTGAAGGTCAGTGTTCAAAATGACGCCGATCTAAAACTTGAATACGAAACAAATCCAACCGCCAGAACGGTGTTTGACTACGCAATACGGCTAGAAGGAACAATTCGTTCTCATGGGGTTCATGCTGCAGGTGTGGTAATTGCGCCTGACGACATCGTTAAGTTTGCGCCGCTTGAAATGGCACAAAAGGGAGTGATTTCAACGCAGTACGCCATGGGGCCGATTGAAGAGCTGGGGCTACTTAAGATGGACTTTTTGGGTCTTTCTAACTTAACGACTATCAACAACACACTTCGCATTATCAAAAAGGTATACAAAAAAGAGATTGATATCGATACTCTTCCGCTTGATGACCCTGAGACGTTCGCTTTGTTCCAGCGAGGCGACACGACAGGAGTGTTCCAGCTGGAGTCGGCTGGTATGAAGCGATACCTTCGTGAATTGCAACCGTCTGTTTTTGAAGATATTATTGCAATGGTTGCGCTATATCGTCCTGGCCCAATGCAGTTTATTGACAGCTTTATCAAGCGAAAACACGGCGAAGAAACCATCACATATCTACATCCGAAGTTTGAGAATGCACTAAAGGAAACGTACGGAACGCTTGTCTATCAAGAGCAGTTCATGCAAATATCCAAAGATTTCGCTGGTTTTACCGGCGGACAAGCAGATACTTTGCGTAAAGCCGTGGGCAAGAAAAATATCGAGCTGATGCGTAAGGTCCGCGTCGACTTTGTAAATGGAGCGGTTGAGCACAGTAATGCAGACCCTAAGCTAGCGGAGAAGTTTTGGGACCAATTGGAAGAGTTCGCAAATTACTGCTTTAACAAATCTCATGCTGCTTGTTACGGACTGATTTCGTATTGGACGGCATATTTAAAGGCACACTATCCCGATGCTTTTATGGCAGCTCTTATGACGAGCGACCAAAACGATATTGATCGTTTGGCGATTGAAATTACCGAATGTAAACACATGGGGATTAAAGTCTTAGCACCCGACGTAAACGAAAGTTTCGTTGAGTTTGCTGTTGTGCCTGGCAAAAAACAAATTCGCTTTGGCATGGCCGCCGTGAAGGGTGTTGGTGTAGGTGCCGTTGAAGAAGTCTTGCGTTCACGTGCTGAAGACGGTCATTTTAAGAGTGTTGAAGACTTCGCTCGCAGGGTGAGCACAGCAAAATTCACAAAAAAGGCCTGGGAGTCGCTCATCAAATCAGGCGGTTTTGATGCTATGGGCGATCGCTCTGACTTGCTGTTCAATCTCGATACATTGCAGGGTTTTGCAAGCAAGCTTCAAAAAGAGGTGCTAAGCGGCCAGACTGATCTGTTTGGCGGCATGAGCGACCAGGCTTCAGTGCAACCGACAATCATGATGCAGGCCGCGCCTGTCAAGCACACTGAAAAAGAACGTTTAGTCTGGGAACGAGAGCTACTGGGCTTATATATCAGCGCCCATCCACTTGATAATTACGACGCATATTTTGAAGAGCAGGTTATACCGCTTGCGCAGATGACTGCTGATGTCGATGGCAAACGTGCAACTGTCGGTGGACTTGTGTCGACTGTTCGTACGATTATCACAAAGGGTGGAAGCAAAATGGCATTTGTTGGTATCGAAGACAAGACTGGCGAAGCAGAAGTAGTTGTTTTCCCAAGTCTGTATGCCCAAATTAGCGCACAATTAGTACAAGATAGCGTTCTGCGGGCTACAGGCAAGATAAGCGCGCGCGACAAGGACGGTAACCTTGCGGGTGAAGCAAAAATGATAGCAGACGATATTCAGTTTGTCACCGATCAAGAATTAAGTGGCTACGAGTCGACCGGGCGCAAGATGCGCAAGCCAAAGCCGAGCGCTAAGGTAACGGCTACACGGGTTACACCCACAACTGGATCCGAAACCGAAGGATCGAGCAGCCCTGCGCCTCGTGTAGACGTGGCGGTCTTAAGTGACCAGGACCACGCAACGAAACACAGCGCAAATAAGCTCTATGTTCATATCAAGAATCCCGATGACCATGATTCACTGTTGATGCTCAAACAAGTCTGCAGTCGGTTTATCGGAATCACTGACATAGTACTCGTTCTAGGCGAGGGGAAAAAGTCAGCAATCAAACTGCCCTTTAAAGTTGACCCTACCGACGAGCTGGTTGGAGCGCTTGTAAAAATATTAGGTGAGGACGCGGTCGTCCTTAAGTAGTCAGGTGGTATAGGGCGATACCAGCTGCAACGCTGACATTGAATGATTCTTTTTTGCCGTGCATTGGTATTTCGATGAGTGCGTCACATTGATCTCGGAGCTCCCGAGTAATGCCTTCGACCTCTTCACCGAGAATCAGTGCAATCTTTGGGTTTGGTGTGTACTTACCCAAAGGAACCGAACGAGCATCTTGTTCTAATCCGACAATTGTGAAGCCCTCAGCGCGCAAGCTATCGAGATCGGGCGTAGGTTGGTAGTCAAATAAAACCATTTCTTCGGCACCAAGTGCAGTTTTGTGAATTTGGACGGATAGTTTATCTGCTATATGTGGTAAGCGTGAGTCGTTAATGTGTTTTGGATAGGGTGAGTACCCGCTCAAGATAATGCGCGATACGCCAAATCCTTCGCACGTTCGAAAAATAGACCCAATGTTGTGGGTCGACCGAATATTATGGGCGATTACGATAATTTCAGGCACTGTCCATCATTGTATCATCTATAAAATGCTTACGCTTTCTGTTATGATACAGGGTAATGGACGAAGATAGAATACAGCAGAACCGTCGGAACGAAGACGAAAAAGCAACCCAAGAACGCGCAGCGATTCTAGGACTGCAGTATGTTGATTTACGTCAGCTTGAAACGACAATACCGCTTGTTGAGGGCGTTATGGATATTGATACAATGCACAAAAACCGCATCGTTCCAATTGAAGCCCTCAAAGGTCAGTGGACGTTTGGCGTAACTACACAGACGCCCCAATCGTTTATTGTAGAACTCAGCAAATCGTACGAAGATCAAGGCAAGAACATTGCGTTTATACTGATCAGCAACAGTAGCTATCAAGTAATGATGACGCGCTATGATCCGCCAAAAACCGTTGTGTACGACAATATCCAAATTGCCAAGGAAGGCGACAGTAATACTATTAGTCAAGTGAGCGATACGCTGAATTCTGTTGGAAGCGACGAAGTGTTTGATTGCTTAGTTGATCAGGCGGATCGGATTGGCGCAAGCGACATCCATATCGAAAACCAGCTCGATAACATTCGAATCCGTATGCGTATCGACGGCGCTCTCCATCCAGTGGCCGATCTCAATACCGATCGCTATCGGGTGCTACTTGGCGCCTTGGCATCACGAGCAAACATCTCGACAGCAGCAACCGAACCGCAGTCAGGTCATATGCAAAAAGAGATAACCCGAGACGGCGTGACGCATATGCTCAACTTACGCGTCGAAACTGTACCGACTATGTACGGTCAGGACGCGGTTCTGCGTTTATTCAACTTCGATGAGTCGATGCTGAATCTCGATAATCTTAAACTTGGCCCGAGTGAACGTGCAGAAATCGACGAAGTTATCAGCCATCCAAGGGGTATGGTGCTTACCGTGGGTCCGACCGGTAGTGGTAAATCGACAACGTTGTATAGCATCATCAACGCTCTTAATACGACTGACAGAAAAATTATTACGCTTGAAGATCCAATCGAGTTTGGCGTGTCAGGAGTCTCGCAAATTCCGATTGATACCACAAACGGGCAAAGTTTCGCTGATGGTCTGCGATCTGTGCTTCGTCAGGACCCCGATATTGTGATGGTTGGTGAAATTCGTGATGCCGACACTGCAAAAACAGCGATCCAAGCCTCTATTACAGGGCACTTGGTACTATCGAGTTTTCACGCTATTGATACCGCGTCGGCATTTAGTCGCATGATTGACCTGATTGGAGTTAACCCAATTTTCAGCACAGCAATCAGACTAGTTATAGCGCAACGTCTTGTGCGTCGACTGGATGATGCAACAAAAGAGGAGTACGAACCTGACGAAGCAACTAAACAATGGGTGCAAAATGCGCTCAAAGATTTACCTGCCTACATAGAGAAGCCAGACGTTCAGAATTTCAAGCTATGGAAACCAGTTGTTTCTCCTGAATCGCCGTTCGGGTTTAAGGGAAGAGTTGTTATTATGGAGCAAATGGTCGTTACTGATGAAA
>CAZDKN010000014.1:9314-12579 GCA_964506065.1 uncultured Saccharimonas sp. (SeqCode)
AAATCCAAAAATTCCTTCGAGGTGATATAAAGGATGTGAATGCAGAGGCTATCGCTGCTGCTGCGAAAGCAGGCGGTATGGTCACTCTTCTGCAGCGAGGTGTTCTATCTGCGCTCGCAGGTGAGACGACACTTGATGAGATTAACCGAGTTATTTAGGAAATAACCCTTTCAAAATTCCCACTACTGTGGTAAAGTTAATAGCTGATTGTATTTATAAATGTAAAAGTGAGACGAAAATGAGTTTTGAACTAATCAAGAAAGTAAATGACGCACAAAAGAAAGCTAGCGTTGTTGACGTACGCAGTGGTGATACTGTTCGTGTACACCAAAAAATTAAAGAAGGCGCCAAAGAGCGTATCCAGATTTTTGAAGGCGTCGTCATCCGTACTGACCGTAAAGATTCTCACACTTCACGCATAACTGTGCGCAAGATCGCCAGTGGCGTCGGCGTCGAAAAAGGTTTTATGATTCACAGCCCACTCGTCGAAAAGATTGAAGTTGTACGCCGAGCGAAAGTTCGCCGTAACTACCTATCATTCCTCCGTAACCGTAGCGGTAAAAGTGCTCGTCTTACTGGAGTTAACTTTGACCGTGAAGGTGTCAATGACGTTCGTGACGAAGCCGCAGAACTCGAAGAAGCTCGTCTTAAAGAAGAAGCGAAACTTGCCGCTGAAGCAAAAGCTGCCGAAAAAGCAGCAGAAGCTGCTGAACTTGAAGCGAAGCAAGCTGAAGTCGAAGCGCGACACGCCGATCAGGCCTAGCATTACCAAAAAGCGCTCCATCACGGAGCGTTTTTTGTTGTTACAATATAACTATGATCTTGGGTATTGATGAAGTCGGACGTGGGCCGTGGGCCGGACCGCTTGTTGTCGGTGCTGTCGTTCTTGGCGGCGTGGGTATTGATGGACTCACAGACAGCAAAAAATTATCCAAGAAACGTCGCAAAGAGCTCGATAGTTTGATACGAGAGCAAGCGAGCGCAGTGAGCCTTGGTTGGGTAACGGCCAGTGAGATTGATGAAATTGGCTTGTCCTCTGCACTAGTGCTGGCAACAAGGCGAGCGGTTGAACAAATTAGTGTGCCATATCACGAGATTATTATTGACGGTACGGTTAATTTTCTGGCTGATACTGCAAAGGGTAAGTATGTGACAACTATGAAAAAGGCTGATTTGTTAATTCCTGCTGTGTCAGCTGCATCTATTGTTGCAAAGGTGGCTCGCGATAAGTATATGATTGAACAAGATAGGTTGTTGCCCGGATACGGCTTTAAAAACCATGTAGGCTACGGGACAAGTACCCACATTGCTGCGATCGAAAAAATGGGCGTAACGCCGCTGCATCGGTTATCGATTGCACCGCTAGCAAAATACGCGAAAAAAGATATTAAAACACAAAAAGGTGATTACCGAGGATTGTCCTCTGCAGCTGTGACGAGTAAAGAAATAGGGGATGTTGGTGAGGACGTAGCTGTAGAGTATCTGAAACGTATGGGGCATAAGATCATCGAGCGAAATTGGAAGACGAAGTTTTGCGAAATTGATATTGTATCAACAAAAGATAACACCCTGTATTTCGTTGAAGTAAAATATCGTAAAACAAGTCAACAGGGTGGTGGCTTGGAGGCAATTACACCCAAAAAGCTGAGCCAGATGAGATTTGCAGTTGAGCTATATGTACTGAAGAATAGTATTGTAGATACGCAGTTACGCCTCGTCGCAATTGCTGTAGCAGGTGAACCGTTAAGTGTCGAACACTATTTAGAGGTCGTGTAAGGCTTTTACTACAGCGGGACCATCACGTTCGATTAACTCGACGCGACCTTTAATTTCACTGATTCCCATTGCGATTGCCCTCGACAACGCAGGTTCGTCTTGCATAGGCGTAAAGAAATCAATATACTGCTGCAGCTGTTTGCGCGTTGAAAGCGCTGTGGCGCTATAGCGTGGGTATTCGTCATAACTCTTGCCGCTAGCAAAAGTGTCCATAACCCATTGCCAGTTATCTCGGATCCATTGCCACGTAGTCTCGCGACTGTCGCGACTCCGAATGAGGTAAACGAACCAACGAGCGGCATCCTGAGGCCGAACGATTTCAGTGTCTTTGATTGCATCAAGCAGTAGGGTAATTTTTTCCGGAATGCGGGTGCTTGTTATGCCAACGCATATATCTTGTCGTAGTTCGCCCGAGTGCGACGTTTTGTATTGTTCTAGTAAAGTGTCGACAATAGTCCCATCTCCATGACGAACCACAACACTAATAATGAGAGGTCGTAACTCAGCATCAATAGTGTTTAAATCACCAGTGTTATATATTGACTGAGCTTTTTTGATAACATCGGGTGCTTCGCCGTACAGTGTGAGGCTAAGAATTGTACTGCGGAGCTTGGTGTCTTCTTCGCTTTCGTCGGAGTGAGCTTCC
Source organism: uncultured Saccharimonas sp. (SeqCode) (assembly GCA_964506065.1). Taxonomy (GTDB): domain Bacteria; phylum Patescibacteriota; class Saccharimonadia; order Saccharimonadales; family Saccharimonadaceae; genus UBA1547. The sequence continues at coordinate 11,737 of CAZDKN010000014.1, forward strand.
CACCCAAGTCGTTCGTATTGTTTGTGTGCGATTTCGGCTGACAGTTTACGTAATTTCTTTTCTGCTGCTTGGTCTGTCTCGACAAACTTTCGTAGTTCTTGAAGGGCAAGGAAAACAACCGTCCAAACATGTTCGCTCGTCTCATTTTTGTAGGCTTCGACGAGTTCAAGTAATTGCACGCTTGGGAGTACGTTACCTCTTACGAGTAGAATGGCTTCGTCTAATAACTGTAGACGATCAAGTGGCGACATAGCGCCAGATTCTACCTCGCGAAGAAGTTGCTGCAGTAAAGGCTCATCGTAATGCGTAATAAAGTGGGCGGTGTCACCAACATTGAGCCTTAGCACTTCGCTTTTAGTGCTTTTGTGTGTGATTGACTGCGATGTCAACAGCTTGGGCAGCGAGTCATCCGATGCGTTGAGCGGGATAGGCCACAGTCGTCCAGCTGGCTGGTGCGGACCTACAAAGAACTGTTCTTGAGATAGCCGGATGTCATTATCGGTTTGTTGCACATGGACAACAGGGTAGCCAGGTTGTGATAACCATGCGTGCATAAGACTGACGATATCTTGACCGCTCGCGTCACCTATTGCTGTCCATAAATTGTCGGCCTCGGTATTTTTGTAGGCGTATTCTTTAAAGTACTGCTTAAGACCTGATTGAAATGCTTCGTCGCCAACGTAAAACTGCAGCATACGTAGAAGACGTGCACCTTTAGCATAGACGATTGCGCCGTCAAATAGTGTGCCGATTTCGTCAGGGTGGTTAACGTCTAACTGAACGGACTGAACGCCGTCTATGCTATCGCGCCGAAGCGCCATGATTGATTCGTTGGTCGAGAAA
>CAZDKN010000015.1:0-12248 GCA_964506065.1 uncultured Saccharimonas sp. (SeqCode)
TCCGGCCGAAAAAACAACTAAGTAGTTTCTGCTGTCAACAAAATAGCTCCATCAGGAGCTATTTTTTGTATGTGCTATTGAATCGTTTTTGAGAGGTTTAAAAACTCTGAGCGGGTTGAGGCGTCTGTTTTAAAAAGTCCGCGAAGACACGACGTCGTTGTCTCGGCACCAGGTTTTTCGATGCCGCGCATTTCCATACATAGGTGCCGTGCTGTTAAAACGACCCCTACACCCTTTGGCGACAGTTCCTTGTTCAGAAAGTCTGCAATTTGCGTCGTAACACGTTCTTGGTTTTGCAAACGTCGACTGAAATGATCGACAATACGTGCTAACTTAGAGAGTCCGATAATTTTGTCGCCAGGAATATATGCGACTGTCGCCGTGCCAAAAAAAGGCAACAAATGATGTTCACACATACTGTAAAAAGTGATGTTACGCTGAATAATCATTTCGTCGTAGCCCTCGTTTGTAAAAACCGTCGGCTCGAAACTATCGGGTGCTAAAAATTCCTTTAAAAATGCTTCGTATCGACGCGGGGTGTCGGCTAAACCTTCGCGTCCAGCATCGTCGTCCAAAGCCTCAATTATAGAACGTATGTTGTCTTGTATTTCGCTCATCAATACGACCATTCTACCACATATACCAGAGGTAGCGTTACTTTAGAGATAATTGCATGAGCGCACGTTCAATGAGCATCCACGGTTCCCCGCGCGACAACTTCATGTCGTCATCGGCCTCAGCAAAGGCTGCGATGACTTTGCGGGCACCACTTCTACCCAGCTTCTTTGCGGTCGATGCAAGTTTGGATATGGCATACGGATTGACTCCTAAATCTTTGGCAACGTTATCGGAGGAGTCCGACACAACAAGCGCCGCCAGTTGAAATGCCTGACCAGAAAGCAACGCAAAAAGCCGATATGGTTCTTCGCTTAGTTCTAGCGTGCGGAGCATCTGAGCTATCTTTTGACGATCCCCACGGAGCGCCGCGTCAAACAAATTAAAGACGTTCTCGGTTGGGTTCGCATCGATCACAGATTCTATGACCTCATCTGTTATTTCGCCCGCAAGCGCGAGTTTTTCAAGCGCATGCAGTAAGCTCCATTGGTCTACGCCTACTCTTTGTACGATAAGCTGAACACTTTTTGTATTCAGCTTCATCCCCATCTTTTTGGCTTGCTCATTCGCCCACTCTATCACTTTTGATCTGTCGCGATCAGTCCACGATTCGCAGTCAATTACCTTGGCAATCTTTTTTAATTCTTTGTACGAGGCCGTTCGTTTGTCTGGTTTAGTATCGACAAACACCAGGTCAATATCATCGGATACTCGTGGCAACCAGTCGACAAGGTCTGCCCAAACGGCTTTGTTTTCTGACAAGTTTTTAATGATTACTAAACGCTTATCTGCAAATAATGTAGAGCCTGTCAAAAGATCGGGTAATTGTTTCAGCTCAAGCTCACTGCCATCGACTCTTTCTGCATTGCCATCAAAATCACCGACAATCTGAGCAATTTCCTGCTCGATTTGGAACGTGTTCTCACCTGTCAGTAGTGTAATCATTCTTACCTTAGTATAACCTACATCTTTTGGCAATTGGGACAGATGTGGGTACCACGACCAGCAGCTTTGAATTTAATGATTGGCGCGTGGCAACGAGGACACGGTAATCCTTCGCGACGAAAAGCTCGTGCAAAGTCCATGTAGCTCCCCTTTTTGCCTTCGGCATTGATATATGTGTGATTACTGCTGCCACCCTTTTCAATTGCAAGATTCATAACGATACGAAGCTCTGTGTACAGACGTTTAAAGTCGATAGGTCGCAATGTTTTAACAAGCCGTGTCGGGTGAATCTTGGCTCCCCATAGAGACTCGTCAGCATAGATGTTCCCGACTCCGGCGACAACTGACTGGTCTAGAAGGGCCGCTTTGATTGATGTATTAGCACGTCGCTTGAATGCTTGGGCAAACTGTTTAGCAGTAAAATCTGCTTCAAGCGGTTCAGGCCCAACCTTTTTCATAAAATCGATGTTTGGGACTTCGGGTGTGGGTATCAGTTTCATCCAGCCAAACTTGCGTTGATCGTTAAAATACAGGTACGTTCCGTCCTCGAACTCTATCGTGACACGTGTCGATTTGTCAGGTAGATTGTGTACCAGGCTATCACTTGGGTGACCCGCTCCAAAGCGAATCTCGCCAACATATACAAGTTGTCCTGTCATTTTTAAGTGAATAACTAGTGTGTAATTCGTTGATAGCTCAATGAATAGTACTTTTGCGCGACGACGCACGTCTGTGATGCTCGCCCCTGTCATAAACGCTTTTACAGTCTGAGGGTCATTCGGAAAACTTTTTGGAGTATCGTGGCTAACGGCCTTAATAGTCCTGCCGACAATAAACAGACTTAGTCCACGACGAACGGTTTCTACCTCTGGAAGTTCTGGCATGTAACCTCCTACAAGTTGGTTTTATTGATCAGTGCTTGCCCTTTTGGTATCTGGTTGACAAAGAGAGACGTCAACTGTGTAACACTGGCGTCCAAAGAACCCTCTATGCCTTTACACGTCGAAGTCCACAATGTCTTTACCGACGTGCCAGCCTTGAGAACCGCAAATTCATACACCTGGCCAGTCGCACAAAGGCCTCGCCGGTCGTTTGCCTCACCAGTCAGCTCAGTCCCCGCTACAAAGTCTGCCTTTTCGAGTGCGTAGACGAACTCTTCGTATGCAGGAATATTGTTGTCCAGAACTATTTCGTCGATCTTTTGTTCAAGATAGCCTGCGTATGTGACGAGAGTGCGACTAGTGGGAGTCACGGTTATCTCATATGACCGAAACTGTTCGTTGGCAACAATCTCACCACGTACAGTCATCTTGACTGAGCGATCCACGGCAGTACTGAGTAGCGCGTCCCGACTAACATCGACTTCCGATACTGTTTGGCTTGATCCGTCCGAGAAAAATACCGCTCGTCCAAGAGACACCAAAGCAGCAATCGCAATCGCGATAATGATCAAAATGAGTGCAATGGGAACGATACGAGAACCTCTCATATACACACCTTAATATTTCCAGGGTTCTGTGTCAATGAAGCAACGGTGTGGCAATATATCACAGCTCGCCCCAATTTTTTCCAACGCTGACATCTACTTTCAGCTTTATACCAAGTTCTGGCGCAATGTTTTCCATCACGGATTTCAACATCTCGGCGATCCTTTCAGCGTTTTTTGTAGGAGCTTCAACCAGAATGCTGTCGTGGATCTGGAGGATTTGTTCGCCCAGACCCTGTAGCTGTCGATCTACTTCAAGCATCGCAAGCTTCATTAGGTCCGCTTCAGTCCCCTGAATTGGCATGTTCGCCGCAGCCCGTTCGGCCGATTGTCGCACCATGAAATTACTACTCTGAATATCGGGAGTTGGGCGCCTGCGACCATAATATGTCTCAACATATCCATCAGTGCGTGCACGAGAAAGGGTGTCGTCAATATATTTGCGAATTGGTGAACGCAGTTCAAAGTAGCGATCAATAAACTTCTTGGCTTCGATAAAGTTCATGCCAGTTGCTGCGCTCAGCCCATGCGGGCTCATACCATAGAGAACCCCAAAGTTGATAACTTTGGCGTCTCGTCGCTGACGTTTAGTTACCTCGTCCATAGGGATGCCGTAGACTTCACTAGCTGTTTTAGTGTGGATATCGACGTCACCATTAAAGTCATCAATCATTTCTTGATCACCAGCTAGAATGGCCGCCAGACGAAGCTCGAACTGTGAGTAATCGGCACTAATAAATACATTACCTTTGTCTGGAATGAAGGCTTCTCTGATTTTGCGACCAAGGTCAGTACGAACTGGAATATTCTGCAAATTCGGATTAATACTGCTGAGTCGTCCAGTCGCAGCAACATCCTGATTAAACGTTGTGTGGATGCGCCCGTTACTGTCCGCAGTAACGGGAAGCGTGTCGACGTAGGTGTTTTTTAGCTTGGCAAGTTCACGCGTTCGTTCAATTAATTCAATGATTGGATGTTGACCGCGCAATTTATCAAGTTCTTTTTGACCAGTGCTAAATGCTGTCTTGCCCTTTTTGATCCCTGCTGTTGGAAGTTGTAGCTTAGTAAACAGCACTTCTGATAACTGTACAGGGCTAGCGATGTTAAATTCGTAGCCGACCATTTTGTACATCTGCTGTTCTAGGTCTGTGTGCTCTTCACCTAGTTCTTTACTCATTTTCGCGAGTAACTTCGGGTCGATCTTGATACCTCGATGCTCCATCAAAAAGAGGATGTACGTTAGCGGAAAGTCGAATTCGCGAGCAATTCGAGCGAGCTTTGGTTCTTGTTCAAACGTCGTCACCTGTTGGCTGTATACCCGCCACAAGGCCATGCCTGCCACTGCAGGGTCATCTGTAAGCTCTTCGCCAACTAAACTAGCGAGTGATCGATCACGTTGTAATGGATTGATCAAAAATGCCGCCTGGTGAATGTCGTGCAACTCACCGAAACGAACGAACACACCATGTGCGGCAAGTTGGTGATATAAGATTTTACTATCATAACTAATGACTGTCGCCAGCTCGAACACTCTCCAGACACTTCGATCAAGGTCACTCACCTTGGCGCTCGCAACAGTTTTTTGATCCTGAGACAACCATACTGTATCGTCTTGTACCTGCAGCACAACTGGACCATCAATAGTAACAGTCGATGGCCAAGGCACAGCCTTTAGCGGTTCGATAGAAGGTTGTTGTGCGTCTACTGTATCACTCGTCTTTGCCTGCATGTGCTTTGGCAGTCGGTTTACGAGTGACGAGAACTCAAGGCGTTTTAAAATAGCAGCAACTTTCTCTAGCTCAGTGTCGTTAACGTCTGCCACCTCCCAGTCAAGTTTGACCGGAGCGTCAACCCAAATACGTCCAACTTCTTTGCTCATATAGGCTAGCTCTTTGCCGGCGATGAGCTTTTTTGCAAGGGTTGGTTTGATGTCATCGATGTGCGCATAGATATTATCGAGTGTCTTGTACTCTTGCAGTAGTTGAATCGCACCTTTCTCGCCTATCCCTGGAACGCCTGGTAGGTTATCGGACGAGTCACCCTTAAGAGATTTTAGATCAAGGAATTGTTCGACACCGATACCGTATTTTTGCTCAAAGTGACTCACGTCAAACTCTTCTAGGTTTGATAGTCCGTTTTTAAGCGCATATACCTTTGTCATAGGCCCAATTAATTGCAGTGCGTCCAGATCACTTGTCAAAAGGTATGTCTCTATACCCTTTGCGGTAGCCTCGACAGCAAATGCCCCCAAAATATCATCGGCTTCATAATCATCCAGCTCATATAGCGGCCAGCCGAACGCGTCCAACAGTTCAAACAACATTGGCATTTGCGCGTAAAAGTCTTCAGGCGCCTTTTTACGATTCGCTTTATACTCTGGGTATATTTCGCGGCGCTTGCGAATATTAGTCCCCTTTTTATCCCAAGCGACTGCTACGTAGTCAGGTTCGAGCTTTTTGATGAGTTCGATCGCAAGTGAGGCAAAGCCAAACACCCCACCTGTTGGCGTGCCGTCACTCAACGACAGTCCTGGCATCGCGTAATAACCACGATAAAATACCGATTTGCCGTCAATGATTGCCAAGCGCTTCGTCATGTTATAAGTATACCTTAATCACGGGTTATATCTGTTACAATAGGTTTTATGACACAACAGGAAAACGTAAAAATCATTGCATTTGTCGGCCTAACAGGCTCTGGCAAAAGTGCAGCAGTTGAATATTTAACCGACAAAGGCTATCCGAAAGTTTATTTTGGCGGCGTCATCTACAAAGCAATGGAAGAAGCTGGCATTCCGATCGGTGAAGAAAACGAAAAGACATTTCGTGTCGAAATCCGTGAACGCGAGGGCGAAGATTACGTCGTTCGCGAAATCATCAAACAGATTCATGCACTGATTGATGCGGGACAAAAGCGAATTATTGCTGATGGTATCTATAGCTGGGACGAGTACAAAGCTATGAAGAAAGAATTCCATAGTGAGCTCGATGTTGTTGCTATCATTACGCCAAAACACCTTCGTTATCACCGTCTACTTACTCGCAGCGAACGCCCGCAGACAGAGGCAGTTTCGATTGAACGCGACCACAAAGAGATCGAAACACTTGATAAAGGTGGTCCTATCGCCATGGCTGACTACTTCGTGATTAATGACGGCGACAAAGAAAAATTGCACCGTAGTATTGATGCAATTATTTCTGATATTGGGTTCTAAACTACCCTAAATATTCGTGTAGCTTTTTAGCGTCTTTGTGTTTGCGGAGCTTGGCGAGTGCTTTAGCTTCGATTTGACGAATGCGTTCACGTGTCACTGCAAACTCTTGGCCAACTTCTTCCAAAGTGTGGGATTTGCCATTTTCGAGTCCAAAACGCATTTTAACAATCTTTTGTTCACGATCGCTTAGTGTTGAGAGAATTGATTGTACCTGTTCTTTTAGGAGTTGTGAGGTAGCTGACTCTTCAGGAGTTGTGCCGTCTTCGTCTTCGATGAAGTCACCGAGTACTGAATCTTCGTCTTCGCCATCTCGGCCAACACCAGCGTCAAGCGAGGTAATATCTTGTTTAATTTTGATCACGTATTCGACCTTGTCTGGTTCCATCTCGAGTTCTTTAGCAAGCTCTTCGATAGTTGGTTCGCGGTTCAGTTCTTGTGTCATTCGCCTCTGTGTTCGCAGTAGTTTATTGATTGTTTCAACCATGTGAACAGGGATACGAATTGTACGGGCCTGGTCGGCAATAGCACGAGTGATTGCTTGACGGATCCACCACGTTGCATATGTGCTGAATTTGAATCCTTTGTCTGGATCGAATTTCTCAACAGCACGAAGGAGCCCAGTGTTACCTTCTTGGATAAGATCAAGGAAATCAAGTCCACGACCACTGTAGCGTTTAGCGATAGAAACGACCAAACGCATGTTTGCTTCAGCCATCTTATCTTTGGCTTTCTTTTCACCAGCAACGACACGCTGAGCTAGCGCAAGTTCTTCTTCGGAATTCAGCAGTGGAATCTTACCAATTTCTCGTAGGTATAAACGCACGCTGTCATCGCTTGCGTCATCAAAATACTGTCCCTGATTAAGGACGTCTTCGTCATCTTCTTCTTCGTCTTCTAATTCTTCAATTGCTGGCTCTTCGATATCACCAAGCGGCACAATAGTATCGTCAACAATCAGATCGTTATCAAGCACTGCCTCGTCATCGACGATATCTTCTTGTTTAGCGCTTGCTTTGTTATTTGCTTTACTTTTGACCACTTTGTATCTCCTTTATCAGGTTATTCACGCGCGTTCGTATTTCAGCAGCCTTGGCGTCATCACCGACGTCTTCGGCATCACGTAACTGCTCAGTTAATATATCTTTTTGCTTTTTTTTGTATTCGGTTGTAATTTGGCGGAGCAATCGAGCTGTTTCAAAGTAACGATCTTGTTCGTTCCAGTCAGCATAACGAGCGTCGGCCTTCAGTAGTAATATTTTTACATAGGTATCAAAATTTTGCAACCCTTTAGGGGTGTCTTCTACAGCTTTAGCGCCTGCTGATAGCAAATATTTAGCAACGGCTTGCCGCTCCTGGCCAACAAACATTTCGACGTCAACGGACTGCAACAGGTCTCGTACTTTAGGGTCGATCATTGCCAGAGCGAGCGCATTATCTTGGTAGCCTGACGCGTCGTGTTCAATCGGTTGCGTGTCGGCAACTTTGCGTAGACGCTGAGATGAAGGTGCATCTGCTGTCAAAAGTTTTTGCTTTAATACATCGATTGATGCACCCGTTCGTTTGGCGATAAGCGCCACATAGTGCTCTTGTTCTACTACGTCCCGAAGCGTACTGACAATCTTTAGCGCCGCGGTAGTATAATTCCGCTTGCCTATCGCCGACGTTAAATCATCACGCTTTTCATACTGTCGTAGCACCCAGTCAAGCGCTGGCTCGCTATCATCAATCGCCTTTTGCCATAGTTTAACGTCTTGCTGAATCAGCTCATCTGGGTCTTTGGCGCCTTCAGGCAAAGAGATTATTGTCAGATCAACACCTACGCTCTGAGCAATTGGTATAGCTCGTTCTGTTGCCGCTAGCCCTGCCTTGTCACCGTCAAAAGCCAATCGAGCATGACCGCTTAACCGTACGAGCGCACGCAAATGATTTTCGGTCATAGCTGTCCCGGCAGTTGCGACCACTTGTTTGATGCCAGCCTGATGACTGCTAACAACGTCAAGGTTACCTTCGACAATCACGGTGTAGTCGTTAGTTCTAATAGCCTCTTTGGCCTGGCTGAGTCCAAAAACATGACGACCTTTGTCGTACAGTAGCGTTTGCGGTGTATTGAGATATTTTGGTGCTGCAGGGTCATCTGTAATAATTCGTGCCGTAAACCCAATGACCTGACCTGTGCTGTCCATCAGCGGAACTGTCATGCGACCCCTGAACATGTCACCACCGTATTGATTAACTAGCCCTGCCTGGGAAAGCTCCTTCGGGGAAAATCCTTTCTTGGTCAAGAATTTAACAAGTGCATCACCACTTGTTGGTGCATATCCAATTCGAAAATCCTGGACAATTTGTTTGCTCAGACCACGCTTTTTGAAAACATACTCAACAGCATGAGCATTCTGCACTAGACTCTGTTGGTAGTAGGTTGCAGCCAAATCGTTTGCACTTAGGAGCCTTTTCTTGCGCTGAGCAATTTCTTGGCTGCCTTTTGTGCTGTACATAGACATGTCGACGCCAGCTTTTCGCGCTAGGTGTTCTAGAGCTTCACGGAAATCCATGCCTTCAACTTCCATAATAAAGCTAAAGACGTCACCTCCTTTGTTCGACGAAAAATCGTGCCATATGTGTTTGTCTGGGCTGACATAGAAGCTTGGAGTTTTTTCTCCACTAAACGGACTCAGGCCTTTAAAGTTTCGGCCTGCACGCTTCAACTGCACGTACTCACCTATCACATCCTCGATGTTAAGTCGTGACCGTACTTCCTCTTTGGCGTCCTGCATACATTTAGTATACCACCCTTTACCTCTGTTAGCGTTTGTGCTTAAATAGCTGTAAGTATGGACCCAAACCAACAACCCCAGCCTCAACCACAGCCTAACCTATCCGTGGATTATTTGAATCAAATCGCGCCACAAGCACCTAAAAGGAAAATTCCTCTTTCGAAAACTCAACTCATCATTTTTGGAGTTCTTGGTGTGTTATTTATCGTTGTAATGATCCTTGTTGCAGTAGTTGGAGGTGGTGGCACAAAGCCGCTTCAGCAATTGGCCGCTCGACTACAGAGTACTGAAACAATCGTTACAGATGCAGCCTCCAAAATTAAAAGCAGCCAGATGCGCGCACTGAATAGTAATCTCAAAATCTATTTAACTAACACCAATCGAGATATCGCTGCTCCTTTGGCGGCAGTCGGTGTCGACGTAGGAAAACTCGATAAGGAGGTCCTAACAAAAGAAGCCGGTGCGGATGTTACTGACCGACTCGAGGATGCTCGACTTAATGCCGTCTATGATCGTACCTACGCCCGAGAGATTGCGTATCGGCTAGAGACAATCGTTGCACTCATGCGCCAGATTCAAACATCCACCAGCAACCAAAGTCTAAAGACGTTCTTGACTGATGCACTGACTAATCTTGAGCCTACTCAAAAAGATTTTGCTGACTTTAACGCCGCCAATAGTTAAGCAGCTACTAAATCGTAACTAATTTGGATCAGGCTGCGAAGCTCATCTTCGGGTAGTTGTCCTGTCAGGATGATCGTGTTCCAGTGCTTTTTACTCAGATGATAACCCGGCAATACTGTTTCGTATGTTTCGCGTAAGCGTTCTGCAAGCTGAGGATCGCACTTCAAGCTGATTCGAAGCGGTTTTGAGTTATCTTGGATAATGGCGAACATTTTACCGCCACCAGTTTCAGTATGCCCTATCTTATACACGGATGTGCCTTCGCCAAACGGAAAGTCTAGCCAAGTGTTTGGGAAAGTTAGCAGGTAATCATGTAGATCTTTGTGTGTCATCTCTTTATATTACAGCTTACTGTATGGAGCCTGCAACTGATCCATCGTTGACTGCCACTGCAAACGTTGCAGTATGGCGGCCTGCTGTTCGTCCGTTGCTGGTTTGACGATCTTGTTATCGCTATTTGTACCAACGACGCCAAACTGATACGTCAAGTCAAGTTTTGTTAGGCCTTGCCGCTGAGCGTCCGCAAGACACGTATCCCGAAAACTACCACATTGCTCCCCCAGCGTTAACCACTTCTTTACTGTCTCGCTACTGTTACTGCTGCCGTTTATTACTACTTGTATGGCGGCTGAGCGTGTGAGTTCCATGATCCCCTGTTGGTCAAACATGAAATTACCCATTGAATGGACGATCAGGCGTCCTTTGTAGCTCTCTGTGTTTTGTATCCAATGAGGGTGATCGCCAAGTACCATATCAGCACCACCATCAATGAGACGGCGGTAAAAATCCGTTTTTAATTGATCTGGCGCCGCTTCATACTCGACGCCCATATGCGGCATCGCAACCACTGGCATTAACTTGCTATATGCCTCCATAACAGCAACAGATTCCTCTGGAGGAATACGGAACACCCCATGATAGCCACACAACGCGATAGGCAGCTTGCCATTATCTGTCGATGCGTCGTCGTAAGTAACAGTCACAGGCAAACTAATAACTTCGCAAACATCCTCTACTACGCGTGGATCGTAATGTCCGAAATACTGGATACCGTGTGTATCAAGCTGAGTTCGTGTTTCGTCAAATCCATCTACACCCTGGTTGTCAGTATGATTATTGGCGAGCGAAAAAGCTGTAAACCATTTGGCGGCTTCAGGTAGGTATTCTGGCGAGCAGTTAAACTGCAGTGCAACTTCCATCTGCGCCGACGTCATATTGACACCAGATTTTGTAGGGCATTCTAATCCCGTTATCCAAGCGTTGTATTGATCACGATTGAATTCGTTCAAGCGTGAGAATGGATACGCATACTTGAGCGGGCTATCCATTGACCAATCGTTGGTATAACGCCCCCAAAACGTATTGCCTGTAAACAGCACGTTGGAGTAAATATTCTTAGGCTGAGGAGTAGGTTCTGGCTCACTCACCTGTTGCGCGGTCTGCCCAAGAGGTGTCAGGTTGGCTTGATATATCCACCACGCCCCATAGCCTAGTATAGCGAGGCATATGATGACTCCTAGTAGCTTCGCGATACGTCGCCGTAATCGCCGACGCGGTTTCACCTCTAACATACCGTCATTGTATCACTATTTCAGTTTGGTCAGATAATACTGTAGCTCTTGGATACTGCCGCGAATATCGCCCATCGCACGATGCTCTTCAGGTTTGGCAAACTTCTTTTTAAACTTACCCTCAAACACAACCTTCCACGCAGATACGTCAAGCATTCGGTAATGAAGTCGTGCATCAAGGCGTGTCCATTCATTAACAATAAAGCGTCGGTCTTGGTGGATAGAGTTACCAGCTAGTAGGACTGGTTTATCAGCGTCAAAGTGCTTGTCGATAAATGCCAGTAGCTCGTTTTCAATCGTGCGACCTGATCGCGCAGTTTTGTTTTGTGCGACCAGCTGATCTCGTACATCAGGGTTTGCGTCCCAAAAGTCCTTGCCAGCTTTCATCCGTCGCTGCACAAGTCGCGGACCAACCAGTACAGCAGCGTCGTACGTTGCGATTTCTTTGAAGTCCCAGTCGGTCGCAATGACCGCAACTTCGAGAATACGATCCTGCACAGGGTCGAGACCTGTCATCTCTAGGTCCATCCATAATATTTTTGCTACTTTAGTCATGGAATCAGTATAGTCTATTTCTGTTTAGTAGGGGTGAATTTAAGGCTCAAAGAATTAATGCAATATCGTTGGTCAGTTGGCGTGCCGAATTTTTCGCCTTCAAACACATGCCCTAAATGACCACCACAGTGAGCGCACGTCACTTCGGTACGTTTCATACCAAGACTCCCGTCTTCGTGAAATTTTACTTTGTGTGGAATCGCGTCATAAAAACTCGGCCACCCACAACGCGCATCAAACTTCTTTCCACTCTCAAATAATTGCGTTCCACACGCTGCACACGCATAGGTACCTGACGTAAACTGCTGGTCATACTCTCCGCTAAATGGCGCTTCGGTTGCTTTGTTAAACAAAACATCGTACTGCTCGGGTGTCAGTTTATCTTTGTATTTATTACCGACCAC
>CAZDKN010000016.1:0-12137 GCA_964506065.1 uncultured Saccharimonas sp. (SeqCode)
GAGCTAAGGGTTGAATAGGCCTCAGAAGTGTATTTATCTGTGCGTCATTTGAAGCCTTCACGAGGTTGGTGAATGTACTGTACGCACGCCACACCGACTGCTCACCTACCAACTTGCGACGCGAAATTCGAGTAAACATGGTCACCCTCTCGTTAAAACCTTCTGGAAAGAGTGGTGGGGCAACAATTGCCTCTTTGTCTTCGTCATTTCTAAATTGTAATGTTACTCCTAGCTCGATACTTCGTCGTGTTACCTTCAACTCTGTTGGTAGAGAGATCTGAAAGCTCGGCACAACTTCCTCTGTGATCATACGGCTGGTGACACCTGCAACCTGTTCGGTATAGGCGGTGTCGTCTGCAACATCATCTGGATTACCCACGCCGTCGGCAATACCTAAATCTAGATAGGCAACTTGTCGAGATAAAAACATAAGAGGCTGCGGTCGGCCCTCACCTTCCCTCAGACGATCGTACTCTGCATTTTTTGTATCATCCGAATAAAACAAATTTCGTATTGTCGTGCCTAGACTCCGCATGGGTTTTGCTTCGAGTCTTATCGGAACCAAACCTGCACTTTTTTCCGCTTCATTTGTCATAAGCAAACTATGACATATTATTACTGTTTGTTCAATACGTGTTGCTGTGCCCACGCATACATTGCAATACCAGACGCAACTCCAACGTTGACAGACCGTGTACTGCCGAATTGCTCAATTGCAACCATTTTTTCACTTGCCTGCACCATTTCGTCTGACAGTCCTGGTCCTTCACCACCAAACACTAGTACCGCCTTGGCTGGTAGCGTCGTCTTCGATAGTGGCACGCTTCCAGGCAGATTATCAACCGAGATGATATGACGACCATTTACAGCGGTTACAAATTCGTCAACTGTAGAATGCTGCTGTATATCCAAATATCTGTCGGTTACCATTGCTCCGCGCCTATTCCAATGTCGCTTCCCGATTATATGGACGGTCGACACGTTAAACGCATTGGCGTTACGCACGATTGTGCCAATATTCAGATCATGCTGCCAGTTTTCAATCGCGACGTGCAGATCGACTCGTGATGATGATAAATCTGCCTTAATGGCATCGACAGTCCAGTAGCGGTACTTGTCGATAACATTACGAGCGTCACCACTTGCAAGCAATTCTGGGTCGTATTTTGGATCGGTTGGCCAAGGTTTTTGATGGGGACCGACGCCGATAGGTGTTTCGTTCATAAAGTTATTGTACAGTACTGATCAAGGGTTAGGCGGGTGACCCCTCTGTCGCGGCGAAGCGACGAGGGGCCACCCGCAGGTGAACTAGGTGGTTGGCAACTGCTGACACTCGTCAGCCAGCCGGTAGTCATCCATCAGCGACGCGAAGCGACTTGCGCTCAGGTTGTACGGATGAGCAACCTCGAGTGAAGCGTCGAACCGCGACAGGATTGTGGCACGATACTCGTCGTTGCCTCGGTCAAAGACACCGACAACACAGCTGGTTCCCAGCTCGCCGAGGCCGAGGACCGTGTCCTCGATTTCGGGCAGAGGGACCAACAATTCGTCCAGTCCGAGCTCTTTCGCCAGAGCATCGTACTGGTGGTCGATCTCGCACGTTGAGAACGCGTTACTGAGCTTGTCGTACGTGCTCTCCGGGACCGACGTGCACGTCTCGCTGTAATCAGGTGTCGGAGCGCACCCCGACAGGACAAAGACAACAGCGGCCACGCACGCTGTCGAAAACACCCCACTTACGTTAATGTTCACAAGTATCATTATACGCTTTTTTATTCGTTTTGTCAATATAACGTTATTGACAATGTAACGATTTTACGCTTTAATTACAGTAGTCAAGTTGAGCGTTTGCTCCTTGATGTTTTTTAATAGTTGGATGATCAATAGTTTGTAGCGTAAGCTCCCACAAGCACAAGGTGGTATGTGTTTATTGGAGTTTACGCAAAAGGTGACAATTCGAGTCTACCTACTCCGTTCCCGAAAGGAACACAATGAAAGAACTGTCCGAAATCGCCTCACAGGGCGACTTTAGCGGCCTCGCCAAGCACGTTCGTGGTCTCGGGAAGTATCCCGGAGACCCGAACGCGTACGGCCTGTCGCTCGCGACTGTCCACAGCCCGACGAACACGATCGTCGAGCACCGCTTCCCCTACACCAACATCGGTGCCGAGGGCAACTTCGGTACCGCCGCGCTCGCGTGGCTCGCCATGACCGAGTCCTCGGATGAGGATTTGGTTGAGGGTGAGATTGACCGTCGTCACCTGCTCGACCTCGAAACCGCCTTCAGGCCCTATCGGGCTGAGATGGCGAACGATCCGAAGTCGCATCAGAACATCCGTGCCTTCGACAAGATCATGAAGAAGGTTCGGATGATGCCAAAGCAGGGGCGAGACTACCGCTTCGCGGTGGTCTTCGTGCGCGTCAGCGACTTCGCGAAGAGTCCGCAGAACGCGGGGGAGGTTTTCCTCCCCTTCTACCTGCTCAGCGAGTGTAAGGTCGAGGTCAACTCGATCAACCTCGACGGCGCCTTCGGTCTGATGCCCAACGTCCTGTTCACCGACAAGGGACCCGTCATCGAGCTCGATGCCTGGGACCTGTTCGTGGAAGACTACGGCACGCCGGGTGCGTTGGACAAGTTCCCTTCGCTCCTCTCGCACGTCATTCCCTCGGGTGCTCGCGCCAACGGCCCGGCACGCCTCGGTGCGCGCTTGGATCCACGAACGACCACGATGCACGCCAGCTTCGTCAACTTCAACGCGGGCACTTCGGGTATTCTCGACGGGGTCAGTGAGGAGGAGCGAATCGGCGTCATGATCGAGGGGCGCGTCAGCCAAGGCGTCATCCTTTACGACGGCGCGGATCTGGGCGGGGGTGCATCAACCAGCGGAGTTCTGTCGGGTGGCGGTACCGAACGCGTCAGCATCGGATACCGCACGCTCGTCAGTGCAAACGCTGGGACGGGTGTCGCGCTCGGTCGTGACTGCATCATCGAAGCCGGGTTGTACATCACTCCGGGGACGAAGGTGCTGATGCCTAACGGCAAGACCGTCAAGGCAATCGATGGCATCAAGGGTGTTCCAGAGCTGATGCTCATCCGGCACAGCCAAGAGGGCATGGTCAAGGCACTCCCGACCAAGGGCAACAAGCCCAAGCTCAACAAGCACCTGCACGACAACTGATCATCCGACTCACGGACGTTCACCTCGCCTGCCATGCAGGATGTGCCCTTCGGAGCGCGTGTGACGTCCGTGGTTGGACCAAGCTCAATAAATTTTGTTGGTCTTGGTCCAATTATTTAGTGTTACAGCTTCTCAATCGTCTTTTCAATCACTTTTACCAGTGGCGTTTCATACACTCCTCGTACCTCGTGACCTGCTGGTATTTCGTTGATATGAATCTTCTTATTACGTTTGGCGACTGCGTACAAGTTAGGCGCGATGACGAGCGGATCAAGTAGCCCGTGAACGATTTCTATTGGTATATGTATCTTGACTATGTCGTCCATCGCTGTTTGGTTTGATATCGCAGCATGCAGAGCATTCAAAAAGATATCAACGTTTTTGTGCGTAACGTTAAAACTTTTGTTAACAACCAGTTTGTACTTTGTGGCAAACGTTGACAGCGCGACAAATTGCTCTGTGTTAGATTCCATCGCTGCAAACAACTTACGCAAAACTCGTTCTGGACGTATCAATGCTTTGTCGTCGGGTGCTACATATAACGGTGGGCTACATAACACTAGCGCTCTTGCCAAAAAAGGATAGCGCTTGGCTGCTTCGATCGCCACCAGCGACCCCAGCGAATGTCCAACGATGACAACTTTGCCCGTCACAAATAGCTTTACTAGCGTCAAGCGTAATGACTTAGCCTGAAAAGCAGTACTGTACGTCGCCCACTTTGGTTTAGGCGAGCGTCCGAATCCAACCAAATCAACCGTGACCGTCCTGACACCTTCGATCTTCAGCTTGCTTGCCACAGAAGTCCACATTTCACTTGACCCGCCTAACCCATGCAAAAACACAAGTGTTACTTTTGGTCTACGCACACGGTTATCGTTCCTCACGTGCAATACATAGGGTACCCGTAGCCACCTATGCACAATCTGATCTAGTGGATTCGACTTTGACATTTTCTTTGACATTTTTATACTGTTGGCCATTGTACCTGTTCGCTCAGCGGATTATTTTTTAGCTAATCGAACAGCTGATGTAATACCCCAACCAATCAAACCGTACACAAGTCCTGCAAGGAGCGTTTCAACTTCAACACGGACAACGCCGGCTTGGAATTCACCTATTTGCAACAACCCTCTAAAAGGTGATACGAGTGGGTCGGTGATTGCGTACATAAACGATGCAAATGCATTTTCCAGATTTGCGCCCAGTAGAGCGAGAACAAAACGAACCAACAGTAAAACAACGACAAAACCGACTATATACCAGATTACCTGATTGATTTTTGCCACCGATCTATTATGTGTTTGTGTTTGAGATTTCGGAGTGTCCTGTACTTCAACTACTTTTTCTGTATTTTGTTGATTGTCCATTGTATACCTCCTAGGTTACACCTTTTATTATAGCACTTTGTTACATGCTAACCTCTTGGATTGTTGTATGCACAGAGAGTAAGGTACAATGGTAATTGTGACAAACCCAATGAATTTGAATTTAGCGTGAACGATAAACTAGTTATTATATCCACTCGCCTTCCCGTGAGCGTATCCCGTGTTGACGGCAAGCTTCGTTTTGATTCAAGCGCTGGTGGGCTCTCTACCGCAATTAACTCTCTAAAAAAATCCAAAGATAGTGTTTGGGTCGGCTGGCCTGGTATTGCATCGGACGACCTGACCCGTAGCGAAAAACAGCAAATAACCGTCGAACTTCAAAAGCGTGGCTGCTATCCAGTTTTCTTGACGAGTCAGCAAGTCGATCAGTTTTATTCTGGTTATAGCAATTCTACGTTATGGCCCCTATTCCACTACTTTCCGACTAGGGCGCGATACGAAGAATCATATTGGCACACCTATCAATCAGTTAACAAGCTTTTTGCAAAAACTGCGCTAAAATTCGCAACTACAAACGCCAAGATCTGGGTTCATGATTATCAGCTGATGTTAGTACCGCAAATGCTTCGCAGTGCACAAAAAGAGGCTATCATTGGGTTTTTCCTCCATACACCGTTCCCTTCTTTTGAGGTGTTCCGCTTGATCCCTGAACGCGAAGCACTTCTTGAGGGATTGTTAGGTGCCAACATGATCGGCTTTCACACGTACGACTACGTCCATTATTTCTTGGTGAGTATTTTGAAGATTTTAGGGCTCGAGAATTCCCTGGGAACAGTCAAGGTCAACGATCGCCTTGTCCACACAGACGCCTTTCCAATAGGTATTGATTACAATCGTTTTGCTCGCGAGTCAAAGAACCGCAAAGTAAACGCAATTTTGAAATCGTTTGACCTGTTAAAAACAAAGACTAAAATTATTTTATCCGTAGATCGGGCCGATTACACTAAGGGTATTCCTGAGCGTCTCGACGCATTCGAGCAGTTCTTGGAGCGACACCCTCAATATCTGCGTAAAGCCGTCCTGGTTATCATTGCCGTACCATCTCGTGGCGACGTTGACGAATACCAAGATCTGCGTGCCAAGATTGAGCAGAAAGTCAGTCGTATCAACGGCAAATTCTCGACTATTGAGTGGTCGCCAATTACCTATCGTTATCAGCCTGTACCGTTCGAGGAGTTATCTGCACTTTATACACTTGCTGATGTAATGCTCGTCACGCCTCTTCGAGACGGCATGAACTTGGTTGCGAAGGAATACGTTGCTTCGCGTGGCGATCGTACAGGCGCGTTAGTCCTAAGTGATATGGCAGGTGCTGCAATCGAATTAACCGACGCACTACTGGTTAACCCTAATAACACAACCCAAGTTGCCGATGCGATCTATCAGGGTCTACGAATGTCTCGTATGCAACAACGGCGACGCATGAAAAAGATGCAGTCACGCGTATCCGAATACACAATTGAAAAATGGGCATTGGACTTCATGAACGAGCTATCTGGATCAATCAAGCGTAAAAACCTTAGTCTCAAGTCAATTACTGTAGATCAAACAGAAAAGCTAGTACATGACTACCGACACGCAGAAAAACGTCTGATACTGCTTGACTACGATGGTACATTAAAAGAATTCAACAACTCACCCCTCGCTAGGTTTTCCGAACCGACTTCTAAACTGCGCAAAATCATCAAAGTTCTGACACAAGACAAAAACAACAATGTCGTAATTATTAGTGGTCGCAAAAAAAACGCGTTGTCGAGTTATTTCAAGAATCGTAACCTTGGTTTGATCGCTGAACATGGCGGTTGGGTATTTGATGTTGGACGATGGGTTACCCTCAGTACTAACCCTAAACAGTGGAAAAAGAGTATCAAACCAATTCTAAAGCAATTCGTCGCTCGTACGCCTGGGTCAGAGTTAGAAGAAAAAGATTTTCACTTGTCTGGCATTATCGTCGCGTTCAACCTAACCTAGCGTATGTCCGCAAAGAAGCGCTCAAAATAAAACTCAGAAATGCGCTGCAATCGGACGAGATTGGTGTTTATGAAGGCCAAAAAACTGTCGAAATCAAACCAAAACGTATGAACAAAGGCGCGGCCGTCAACGAACTCCTCAGAACGAAGTGGGATTATATCCTCGCTATTGGCGACGATTACACCGACGAAGATATGTTCCTTGCCTTGCCAAGTAGCGCCTACACTATCAATGTCGGCATGCAAGACACCAACGCCCGTTTCCAGCTTGGTGGTGTTGACGAGGTATTACAGCTCATCCAAACGATCATTGATGACTCAGAAGAACAGCTCTCCTAAAACCCCGACTACCTCTCCCAATTAAGTCCAACATGACCAAAGTGACCATACTGCGCCGTCTGTTCGTAAATAGGACGCTTTAGCTCCAGAAACTCGATAATACCATTGGGTGACAAGTCGTAACCACTCACCTCTTCTTGCTTGCCATCGATAGTCACCGTTGACTCAAGTGGCTGATCGTATCCTATGGCATATGCGAGGTGAACGAATACTTCGGACGCTGAGCGCTTTTTTAGGTAGTCAATTGCGATTTTACGCGCCATGTACGCAGCCGAACGATCAACCTTGCTGGGGTCTTTGCCGCTGAATGCTCCACCACCAATCGGCACGCGAGGACCATAATTATCAACAATCAATTTGCGTCCAGTCAGCCCAGCATCAGCATCAAATCCGCCGACTACCCAATCCCCAGCCGGGTTAATGTGGAGTTCCAACACACCGAGTTCGGCGAGTTTCTGCGTACGCAGCCATCGCTTTACTGCTGCAGTTAACTTATCCTTTGGTGCGTGTTGAAAACTCGCGACAACTGATACAATATCCCCATCCTTTAAGGTTACTTGTGTTTTGCCGTCATACGGCCATTTTTTATAAATATATTGATTCAATTGACGCGCTAGTACGACTTCGAGAGGTAATAGTTCGGCCGTCTCACTAGTTGCATAACCGACCATAATACCCTGATCGCCTGCGCCACCAGTGTCGACGCCGGCGGCAATCTCGGGACTTTGCGCCGCAATATGCTCTACGACTTTGACATTACCTGCTAGGCGATGTACGATCGCTTCCACGTCAACACTAGTCGCTCGGGACGTCACTTCGCCCGTTACAAAAACTGTGCCGTGCCCACCTGCAACGTCAATCGCAACTCGTGCATCCGCGTCCTGTGCTAAATGAGCATCTAAAATAGCGTCCGAGATTTGATCACAAATCTTGTCTGGATGCTTTGGTGAGACGGATTCGGCCGTACGATAATTTGACATAAAAAATACTCCTTTCGTATCATGCCCAGGCGGCAAGAAAAGGAGTTTGTTACAAACATCTTTCCCCGCTTCATACGTGGGCTAGAAGTAGCACCGGGCATAAAAAATGCTGGTTGCTGGCAGGTCATAGAGCTAGATCTCTCGCTGCACTCTGGATACGTTAAATTGATAATGTACCTACTGATAATAACATATACTTTGAATACTTGCTTCTTGGGAGTAGAATGGGACTAATGAAAAAATTCTATAATGTACTGGTCAATACGCTCATTGCGAACGTTACCACTAGTTTTTTGTGGTTTGCGCTAACGTTCTGGGTGTACTTAGAAACACGATCAGTATTAGCGACCGCGTTTATTGGTGGTTCGTACATGCTACTTGTTGCAATATTCAGCCTCGTGTTTGGCACCATCGTAGACCGCCACAAGAAAAAGCGAGTCATGTTGGCATCAAGTGCAATCACGCTAGCGGCATACCTTATTGCCGGCATACTGTTCGTACTCTTCCCTAAAACTGCATTAGTTGATTGGTCAGGAATCATATTCTGGCTCTTCGCTGGCATCATCCTGATTGGTGGTGTGGTCGAAAATATGCGTAATATTGCACTTTCGACTACCGTAACTCTTCTTGTACCCAAGGACTCACACGACAAAGCAAACGGACTCGTAGGAGCTGTACAAGGAGTGGCGTTCTTGGTCACTTCGGTCTTTAGCGGGCTATCAATCGGCTTTTTGGGCATGGGGTGGACGTTAGCTATAGCAATCGCTCTCACAGGCGTAGCGCTTCTTCATCTATTATTCGTATCGATACCAGAAGACCACGTCGCCCACGACCCAGCGCTCGACAACAAAAAAGTAGATATCAAAGGTAGTATCGCAGCCATACGTGCTGTCCCAGGGCTGGTTGGACTCATCGTGTTTACAACGTTCAACAACTTGATTGGAGGTGCCTACATGGCGCTCATGGACCCCTACGGGCTCACGCTGTTCCCTGTGCAGATATGGGGAGTAGTTCTAGGGATCACTAGTGTTGGATTCATTCTGGGTGGATTAATAGTTGCCAAAAAAGGTCTCGGCAAGAGTCCTCTTCGTACCTTATTGTGGGTTAACGTCGCTATCGCCATATTAGGAATGACATTCACGATTCGCGAATTCTGGCTATTGTATGTCGTTGGTATCTTTATCTTTATGTGTCTGATACCAGCGGCCGAGGCAGCTGAGCAAACGATTATCCAGCGCGTTGTGCCATTCAAACGCCAAGGACGAGTATTTGGATTTGCTCAGAGTGTCGAGGCAGCAGCTGCACCAATCACAGCATTTTTGATCGGACCAATTGCAGAATTTTGGCTTATCCCGTATATGAACGGTGATGCTGGCAAAGCTCAACTCGGCTGGTTACTGGGCGACGGTGATGCTCGCGGGATCGCTCTCATCTTCTTGATTACAGGATTCATTGGTCTGCTCGCAGTTATCTTTGCCTTTAGGACAAAGTCTTACAAACTATTGTCTGCGTTTTACAAAAAGTCCTAGTCATATCACTACGGTTTGTCATACGAGCGTTTCAAATCGCCAATTCTGAGAATTTGCTAAGCAGAGATCCGTCCTCTGCAACAAGAGAATGTACGTGTTAATCTGTGTGTATCGCGTCGTCCACTATTTTTTGGTACTGAGATGCAGCACGCATGCGATTGTTAGCGAAATAATCGCCAAGGCCGTCAGTAGAGAGATAGCAACAGTTGTCATGAGTGTGTTGAGGTCTTCAAGCAACATCGATGATTGGATAAGTAGGACGATTGAGACAAACGAAAGTAACGCGATAATGAGGTGTGCACGTGCAAGTTCACGTTGTACGTCAGCAACTTTTTGTTTTTTGAATCTGTTGAATAATTTACGCATAGTAGCTCCTGTTAGTGTTACTTCTACATTATAATGCTCGTGCTTTCCTGTCAATAATAGCTTGTCGACATCAACTAACACCTCGGTAGCTTACTTTACTGAAGATTTACTAAACAGAGTACAGCCCTATGTTATTGTAGTGAGATACATATGATACAATGTGATCATGGAAGCTTTTCAACTACCTGAATGGTCCTTAATTCCCCTCATTGTCCTTGCGTTGTGGACGCTCTTTTGGAAAGGCACGGCCCTATGGCACGCGGCACGTGGTAATGATTCCATGTGGTTTATTGTTTTGATGATAGTTAATAGCATCGGGATTCTTGAAATTATCTACTTGTTGGCTGTTCGAAAGATCAAACTTAATAAACTTTTTCGTTAAGTAGCGTCGCGCGTACCAAAGAAAAATGAGGCCGCTTTGACCTCATTTTTCTTTGGTACGCGCGAGAGGACTTGAACCTCCACGTCCCGAGGGACACTAGCACCTGAAGCTAGCGCGTCTACCAATTCCGCCACGCACGCATATAACTGTTAATTCGCGCTAAGCACGTCTACGATTTACTTATAGGCCACCACGCACGCATACCATCAATATAACTATATCAAAACATACAACCTAGACAAAATCAGCTGTATCGTATGACGAACGAAGTGCTTCAACAAGAGTTTTCAAATCTGACGTTTGTTTAACCCCTGGGTTAAGGGTACCGAACGGATCAAAAATAGCCCGAATCTGTTCGTAAAGGTGATGGAGATCCTCATCAATCACTGAATACGCGGCGTTCGCCTTGAGTCGACCTTCACTTGAATTAGCCAAGAAAGTTCCGCTATGTTTTTCGACTAGTTGAGCGTACTCGTTAATGAGCTTAAAGACCTTTTGTTTGTCAGATACTTTGTTGAGCTGTAATGCTGGACGTGTAAATACAACTCCGTCTAGTACCCTAATGTGCAACGGTAATGACACGTGATGTTTGTCTGCAAGTTCACTAACTGCTCTACTGAACTCTTCCTGACGATCGGACGGAACATACGCATCATCAAGAAGTGGAGGATACTCATCATTGCCTGTATCACCGTTGTAAATCGATGAAGCAACTTCACGAATAGCAATTAGTTCTTCAACGGAATGGTCTGCCGACGTAACGGCTATCGCATTATATTTTGATAGGATTTTAGCGGCTTTTTTAAGCTTGCGGTCACGTGCGTGCTCACTAAAGTCATTGCACTGCATATACACGACCGCTCCGATTGCGTTATCGCTGTCGGTTGTACTAAAGAATGGGTACGATTTGCCACTGACTCGTGCTTGGTCGAACAGTGCACCGTCTATAATCTCGAGTGAGTCTGGGTCCAACCCGCGAAGCGCGTCAACGACATCGCGAGCAACTTCGATTGATGCTACGACAGCGGCCATCGCTACGGTGTCTTTGCTTACATAGTCGGTCCTCAAGACAATTTCGGAAATAATACCGAGCGTACCTTGGCTACCAATCATGAGCGGCGTGAGGTCAAATGATCCGTCACGCTGCTTAACCTGGGCAATTCGTGCATAGCCAGTGTTATCAACATCGTCCGCAGACAGTTTGTCGTTAATGAGAGCCTGGTTGTCTTCGATCAATCCATCAATTTTTCGATAAATTTCACCTTCGAAAGTTTGCAAGCCGATCTTCTTGTTAAAGTCGTGTTTGCGCAGGCGTGATGTCTCGATTAGATCACCGTTAGCTAGTACTACTTCTAATCTTTTAACCCAATCGCCAGTTAGTCCTGCACGACCAGAAAATTGTCCACCCGTGTTGGTTGCAACAGCGCCACCAACGGTACTAAACGCAGCCGTTTCGGGAATGGTCGGTACTGATAAACCGTGCCAGTTCAGTGCATCGTTCAGTGTTTTGAACGTCACGCCTGGTTGAACATGGACGAAGTGATCCTTGTCCTTGAGTGCCACATAAATGATGTTATTCAGATGAGCTGTCGTATTAATAACAAGTCCTTTACCAATCGCCGCGCCCGTATCGCTAGTGCCCCCGCCTCTAACAGTAAGAGGTAGGACATGCCCCTTTTCAGCTAGTTGCCAAGAAAATCTTGCAGCCTTACGAATGTCATTTGTTACTCGTGGAAACATCACCAATTCGGGCTTGATGGACAATACGCTCCGATCCCGCGAAAATCGTTCGCGCACCGCCTTGGCCCCAGTAATCTCACCTAGAATGTGTTCGTTCAAGTACTTTGCGATTTTACTCATCAACCTCTATCCCCATCTGCCTTTGTATGTATACATTCATGATAGCACAAGCACCATCCAAGAGGTATAGGGGCTTTATATCTTTGATTATTTTTGCTATACTACGTCGGTTACCAAGACGTATGCGGATGTGGTGGCTGCGTGAAA
>CAZDKN010000017.1:0-11941 GCA_964506065.1 uncultured Saccharimonas sp. (SeqCode)
CGCCCTGCATTGCGAGCGCCTTTGACATATGGTAGCATGCTACACCTAGGCCGCCGCTGTTGTGTGGAGGAAGCTCCCACCCGAGCATCAGTATATTCATACCCTGTTAACGAATAGCCTCGTAGGCTAACCGGCCACTCCTTTTAATTTTACACGTAGTATAGGCTTTATTATAGGCTCACGCTTATGCTTTTACAACAGTTAAAACAGATGGAAACTGTGCATAAATCACTTGTCTATTTGCGGAATGTCATGAGCACGCCACAGGGCTACTGCTTTGCTCATTGGAACGAGTTGGTAGTAGCCGTATAACTCCATCCATCGACGTACGATGTAGCCTGCGCGACCTGCAACATAAATACCGTGCCACTCAACATATCCCCAACCGTGACCTACTGGTAGTCCTGAAGGTGGTTGCTTCGGACGAAACGCTCGTAGTGGACGCTTAGCTTCAACACGAGCGAGGTGACCAGCGATAAACTTGCCTTGGTCGAGTGCTGGCCATGCCATGCCACTATACTTTACCGTATTGTTGTCGCCCAACACGTAAATGTCACGATAGCCTTCGAGGTATTGGTTGACATTGACTCGTCCATTTGGCGCCAAGTTAAAGAAGTGATTGTGAGAAGTAAAAAATGGATGGTTTGCAACACCTGATGTCCAGATGGCGGTTTCGGTTGGAACCTCTTTACCGTCAATCGTGATGCTGTCGTCGTCCAATGCTTCGACTTTGTGGTTTGTCAGCACCTTGATGCCCATCTTTTCTAAGCGTCGTTGTATGATTCTGGCCGCAGTAGCCGACGAGCGAGGCACGATACGAGGTGCTGCTTCGACGATGGTGACTTTTATCTTACCCTGAATGTCTTTGTGAGTGACTTTCAAATCGCGGAGGTATTCATTTAGCGCAGCCGCTAACTCTACGCCAGTTGGTCCTGCGCCGATCACAAAGTAGTTCTTGTCCAGGTGTTTGTTTGTGATCAGTTCGTCTTTGAGATGCTGTATAAACTGGTTAATTTCACTCAATGACTTTATGCCGTAGGCATGCTTGGCCATACCATCGATGTTGAAGAAGGTTGTCACTGACCCGACAGCTAGGACTAGCGCGTCGTAGTTGTATGATTTGTCTTTGCCTACAGCAAGCTTTCGATCTGGGTCAACGGACTTTATTGCGTCTATGATGACTGTGACATTCGGACTATTAGCAAAGATTTCCTCGAGCGGAACGATTGATTCGGCCTTGCTTTTGCCTGTTGCAGTAGCGTAAAGCGTTGCATGGTGCAAAAAATAGGGCTCATCTGATATTAATGTCACTTTACCAACACGCTTTTTATCAAGTTCTAACGCAGCCTTTACGCCTGCAAAACCACCGCCAACGACAACTGTATGCATATAATCTCCAATTATTTGTATCTTTACGCTTATGGTATCAGAATTTTCTTACGCTTGCCACTTCCACTCACTGACTTCTGCCATATCGACTCCATGTAAGTTAATATAATTAGAGTGTTCGATCAGTTTCATTTGCATTTTTTCTTTGAGTTGGAGCGCGGCCTCTGTTTTTAGGTCAACACGCTCAATAACGTCCATCACTAAGTGGAAGCGGTCCATATTATTACGCACTGTCATATCAAAAGCGGTTGTAATCGAGCCCTCTTCAACGTAACCACGCACATGCAAGTTGCGGTTGGCGCGTCTATACACAAGTCGATGTATGAGCCACGGGTATCCGTGAAAGGCAAAGATAATCTCTTTGTCTTTTGTAAAGATTTCGTCGTAATCCGGGTCACTGAGCCCGTGAGGGTGTTCAGTGGTCGGCTGCAAACGCATCAGGTCGACAATATTAACAACTCGAACCTTAAGGTCGGGTAGGTTCGCACGTAGAATTGATACTGCAGCTAGAACTTCGAGCGTAGGAACATCACCTGCACAAGCCATAACAACATCCGGGTTCCCTTCGTCGTTGCTGGCCCAATCCCATATACCCAAACCGTTTGTACAATGCTCTACGGCTTCAGTCATCGAGAGCCATTGCGGGCTATCGTGCTTGCCGACGATCGTAAGGTTTATGTAGTTCTTGCTACGCAGACAGTGGTCCATAACAGATAGCAACGTGTTTGCATCTGGAGGCAAATAGACACGAGATACTGAAGCTTTTTTGTTTACCAGGTGATCAATAAATCCAGGGTCTTGGTGCGTAAAGCCATTATGGTCCTGACGCCATACATGCGATGTGAGCAAGTAGTTTAGCGATGCGATTTCTTTGCGCCACGGTAGTTCAGATGACATTTTGATCCACTTTGCATGCTGACTGACCATTGAATCGACGATGCGAATAAATGCTTCGTAGCTATTGAGGATGCCGTGCCTACCAGTCAATAGATAACCTTCTAGCCACCCTTGTGATTGGTGTTCGCTCAGCATTGAGTCCAACACAGCTCCGCTGATAGCGAGTGATTCGTCGCTATCAATAATACGCCCATGCCATTGTCTGTCGGTTACTTCGAACACACCCTCTAGTCGGTTCGAAACCGTTTCATCAGGTCCGAACAAGCGGAAGTTATGCTGGTCCTTGTTTTTGTCGATAACGTCACGGATAAACGGTCCAAGAGCGTGCGCGTTGCCAACATTGGCGATACTACGGTACGGAACGTCAACTGCATAATCACGAAAGTCAGGCAAATGAAGTTCACGGAGTAAATTGCCGCCATTCGCGTGAGGGTTCGAGCCCATGCGATGCTCGGCAGGTGGGACTATGTCTGTGATTTCTTTTCGCACTGCACCATGCTCGTCAAACAGCTCTTCGGGTTTGTAGCTTTTCAGCCAGTTTTCTAACACCTGGACGTTCTGTGGGTGCGCCTCGTCGACCGCAAGGGGAACTTGATGAGAACGGAAATTGCCTTCGATCTTTTTTCCGTCGATATAATCTGGTCCTGTCCATCCCTTTGGTGAGCGGAATATGATCATGGGCCAGCGAGGGCGAACAGTGTCGTGATTCTCGCGTGCATTTAATTGGATCTCTTTGATTCGGGCGACCGCTTTGTCTAACTGCTCTGCCATTGCTTGATGCATGCGCTCAGGTTCGTCACCTTCAACGTAGTATGGCATCCACCCGTACCCACGGAACAGCTGATCAAGTTCTTCGGTCTCAATACGAGCAAGTATGGTCGGATTGCTGATCTTGTATCCATTTAAATGCAGAATCGGTAGTACGGCTCCGTCTGTTTTGGCGTTAATAAACTTGTTTGAGTGCCATGCCGTCGCCAAGGGCCCTGTTTCGGCTTCACCGTCACCGACGACACAGGCAGTAATTAATGATGGGTTGTCAAAGACAGTGCCGAATGCATGACTCAGCGAGTATCCGAGTTCGCCGCCTTCGTGAATTGATCCCGGAATCTGGGGTGATACGTGGCTAGACAAACCGCCTGGAAATGAAGACATCTGGAACAATTTGCGCAGTCCATCCTTGTCACGAGTCACTTCTGGGTAATACTCACTAAACGTACCTTCCAAATAGACGTTGCTGACAACTCCTGGTCCGCCGTGACCTGGGCCCGAGATATATATCATGTTAAGAGAGTTTTTCTTGATAACGCGGTTTAGGTGAGCATAAATAAAGTTTTGGCCAGGCGCCGTACCCCAGTGACCTAATAGTAACTTCTTAACGTGATTCATTTGTAACGGTTCCGTCAGTAGGGGATTATCGCAAAGATAAATTTGACCCACTGTCAAATAGTTAGCTGCTCGCCAGTAGGCGTTAATTGCGTAGAGCTCTTGTTCACTTAGCGGAGGGTCTGTGTGTTCCATTACTCTGTATCCTTTGTTTGTCGTGAGTTCATTAACATGACACTACGCGCGATCGAAAGAGATTCATCAGTGGGTATGACATGTACGCCGACCCGACTCT
This sequence comes from uncultured Saccharimonas sp. (SeqCode), assembly GCA_964506065.1. Lineage (GTDB taxonomy): Bacteria > Patescibacteriota > Saccharimonadia > Saccharimonadales > Saccharimonadaceae > UBA1547. Next base: position 3,905 of record CAZDKN010000017.1, read on the forward strand.
CCGCAGATGATATCAACTCGTTATGCCGTTCGTTTGCGTCGTGGTCAATCGACACGCCCAAAAACGCTAATCCTTCACATATACGCCGTCTAATCTCTGGTGCTTGTTCACCCATACCGCCAGAGAAAACAAGTGAGTCTAGACCTTCTATAGTCGTAGCAAGCGCTCCGATAGCTTTTCGTGCCTGGTAGCAAAATAATTCGACGGCAAGCGCAGCCTTAGGGTTCATTGCTTGGTTTTGCAACAGTGTGTACATATCACTTGATAACTCAGATACCGCCAATAACCCAGATTCGTGATTGATAACCTGCTGGTATTCGTCAATAGACATGCCCGTCTCGTGGGCTAGTACCCAAGCAAGACTCGGATCGACATCACCTGAACGAGAACCCATCACTAGTCCCGAGTTAGGCGTTAAGCCCATCGTCATATCAACAGGCTCGCCATTTACGGTTGCTGCAATACTGGCGCCACTGCCTAGATGGGCATAGATGACACGACCATTCTTTGCCTCGTTGCCTGCAATTACGCCAAATCTATCCGCTAGATACTCGTAGGACAACCCGTGGTAGCCAAACCGCTTTAAGCCTGCCTTCCTGAGTCGTGAAGGGATTGGTATAATCTGTGCTACCTCAGGTATGTTACGAAAGAATCCGGTGTCAAAGCATGCAACGTGTTGCGCGTTCTGCAGTCTGCCGCGAAGGCTAGACATAATTGCGTGTGATATTGGTGCGTGTTCAGGGTCTACGTCCTTAAATACTGCTAGGTCATCCAAAACACTATCTGTGATAATAGTCGGCTCAAAGTACTTGGATCCACCATAAACGACACGGTAGCCTACGCTCATTACGTCCGATATATCTATATGGGAGCTGATATGCTCCAAAATTGCGTCTAAGGCAGCTGAGTGGTCCGTTAAAACGGTTGTCGTAGTGGTCGTGTCGCCTTGGCCATCAACTATTGTGATCGTCGCATGTTCTTGCCCGATATCACGTGCAGAACACTCAAATACACGCTCTACGGCCGTCGAATGGGTTTGATACACGACTGTTTTAATGCTGGATGACCCAGCATTAACAACAAGTATGCTCATCGTCGAACTCCCACCACAGTTATATTAAACCTTTCCTTAGTTTGCTCGTTACGCTTATGGTATCAGAAACAATAGACTCGCGCAAAGCACTTTAAGCACTAGGCTGTATCTGATACACTTATGAGCGCGTAGGGGCATAGTACAACGGCTAGTACATAGGTCTCCAAAACCTGAGATCGTGGTTCGATTCCACGTGCCCCTGCCATAAAAAATTGACCAGCATTTGCTGGTCTATTTTTTATAACGTGACACCGTGGATTTGGACTACGATCTGCGGATTGCTTCAGCAAGACGCGAAGATCGCGGTACGACAGCAAGGAGCAAACAAATGGGCTACCTCTTAGTTCATTTGTGGCGACGCAGATGTATCTTTAGATAGTCCACGTGCCCCTGCCAAGCTATTTACAGAATATCGTTTATATGATATTCTGTTTTTTATGACAGAGCCTAAGGATGAGATATTTGCGCTCGCTTCTACGTTATTAGCAGCACAGCGTGCTAAAGAGACAGAAGCTGTTGATCAGCAGCGTCTTGCAGATCAAAAAAGACTTGACGATAAAAAACAGTCCGAAGAACGTGCCCGTGCATTTGCTGAGATAATGGTTGAAAATAAAATTCCAAAAATTTCCTACGAAGATCCTGGTGGCTACTTCGGTGATGAGTTACCTGGTTGGATTATTAAAGAAGCCAGGGCAGAAACGTTTGAAACAGAAAATCATAGCGGAACTTCCGCAATACCAGGTCTAGTTGTATTGGAGGATGGAACTACGAATCGTTATTACTTAAAACACGTTCGTATCGGTGATAAGTGGATATCGGAAATTTATGGTAGTCAGACCGTTTATGATGCTCCTTTCGCCGGAGAAGCAGGACTTGCACTCCTAGGTAATGTACTCGTTGCATACGGAGTTGTTCCTAGCGAAACAAGTTCTGCTGCTGAGTAAATTCGAAGTTCATCCACTAACTGCTGCCAAGACGCTTATGTTTAATTTGAAAAGTCCTAGAAATGAAGGCATTCTGCTATCATTAATCTAATGAAAACAAAATCATTTATATTCGATATTGATGGTACAGCTATCGATTCTCCTACTCAGAAGCTACCTACCGAACGCCTTCAGAAAGCCATTCAAAGTCTTGAGGGTGATTTCTATGTATCTGCAGCAACTGGCAGGGTATGGTCGTTTGCAGAACCTGTGCTTAAGAGCTTGTCTTTAGTTGACCCATGTATTATTTCTGCAGGTACACAAATATGTGACCCTATCACGGGTGAAATTCTATGGCAGATTAATGTTAACGACGACGACATGAAAGAAGTACTAGAAATCAGCAAGAGCTATCCTGAGTATAAGGTTCTTTATAATAACAATGATGAAGACGCATACCTTCACGGAGGCTTGGACTCCTCTCGACTTATTATCGACGAGTCAGTGTATTTTTTCGAATTAATATTTGTGCCTCAAGAAATAGCCCCTGCAATAGTTGAAGAGTTGTCAAGAATAGAAGGAGTGGCTATTACTAAGGTTGTCGCTCAACGTGCTGGATTCAATGATATACATGTTACAAACCGCGATGCGACTAAAGAGCATGCTATTAATATGCTCCTAAAAATAATCAATGTTGATCGAGCTAATACAATCGGTGTTGGGGACGGGCATAATGACATTCATTTGTTTAATGCCGTTAACCACAAAGTTGCAATGGGGAATGCTGTAGAAGAGTTAATAAATATTGCTGATGAGGTAATAGATACCGTAACAAACGACGGATTAGCTACTTACCTAGAGAAAATCAGTACAGTGGCTTAGAAGCTCTAAGTTCGTCGACTAAAGGCTGCCAAGTTCGAACACGATAAGGAAGTCTCCGTTTCGGGGCTTCTGTTATGATTAGTGCATGATAGAAATCGTAGCAATAATAGCTTGCTTGATACTGGCTGGACTGACCGTATTTCAAACCGCCCTTATACTAGGCGCACCACTTGGAAAATATGCTTGGGGAGGGACGCATGCAGTGCTTCCTGCTAGCCTAAGGGCTGCAAGTGTAATCTCTATTATCTTGTACACAATCTTTGCTGGGATCATTTTGAGCAAGGTTGAAATCGTTACTTTTATTAAAAGTCCTGTACTAATTGATATGGGGATATGGGTACTTGCCGTGTATTTTGCCGTCGGAGTACTAATAAACGGAATATCCCGCAGCAAGCCCGAGCGTAATTTGATGACACCGGTTGCACTGGTTCTTGCAATAACAACCGTACTTATCGCATTAAATTGATTCTTTGCGCAGAGTAAACACGTTAGTAATTGACGTTCCCAATGCTTCTGCGATCGCGAAAGCTAGACCCAAAGAGGGTGAATACTTATTAGCTTCAATTGCGATGATTGTCTGACGAGTGACGCCGACGGCGATCGCTAAGTCTTCTTGTGTCATACCGTGCTTGGTGCGAAGCAATCGAATAGAGTTTTCTATGACTGGTTTCTTTTGGGACATCAGACACCCCTTCGAGAAAGAATGAGCTTCACAACTTCGCTGAGAGCTCCAGATGCAAGCCCACCGACTCCAATTGCAATGAATAGAGATTTAACATCTGATTGCATAGCGACCATTATTACGCCAACAAAAACGGCAACCATATATAGGTAACTGCTGTATCGCTCGCCCTTGCCGTCAACAATTTTTTCGCGTTCATCGAGTTTATCAAAGCTGTTTTTGTTTGGATCGTTTCGGATTTCGCGACGAGCTGCTTCTGCTATTGCAAGAAGTATGTGAGCAACTATTTGGACGGCTACTTGAAAGATCACAAATACGATTAGTGCCCATGCAAGCTCGGACGCATTGTTGCTAGCGATTTTATCGTAACCTTGGTCCTGTGCAAACAATATATAGGCTATTGTTGCTGTGGTCATAGCGACGAGAGAGGTTACTGATTGTTTTTCTTGATATGTCATAGTGTACCCTTTCATTTATTGATATTTCAAATGTAAGGTATACATTACATAATGTCAAGTATTTTGTACATTTGATAATCACTTAATGTCGTATTACCGCAGTACGCAGGCTTTTGCTATGATAAGCATATGAACAAAGTTCCGTTTAACTTTTCACAAATATCAGAGGGTTTCAAAAACGCCAATCTTTCAAAGCCTATGATTGCGTTTAAGTACATAGGTCAGTTAGGTCTGGTTATATTCGCCTTAAGCGTTGTCGTGATCCAGGCAAACGACGGCAAAACGAGCGAGTCGCCACTTCTTGACGCGGCAAGCTTAGTAGGCGGATACGGCTTTATAGTAGGTCTTTTATGTTTGATTATTGTCGCTATATCTGTACTTGGTTTGAAAAATACGGTTTCAAAAATATTTCTGTACATGTTTTTGCCCGCAATTATCCTTACCGCTATCCTTGTAGTTGTCTTTGTGTTACCTAACCAATAGCGTCATCAAACGAAAAAACACCGCCATATAGACGGTGTTTTTCTGCTGTCAGACCCTAGAGCTTGATAACCCATATCAGGACAGCTGCTGCGACTGAGCCCAAGACAAAGAACAACCCTAGTCCAACTGGTGAACCCCAGCTAAACCAAGATCCCCAAGCGCGCCAATGGCTCCAGTGAGCCTTTGACAGCTCTTGCCATTGTTCGTACTCTTCTTTGGCTTTTTTAAGCTTCGCAGCTTTTTTTGCCTCGCGATCATCCATAGTTGATCTCCTTGTTAATTATCGACCAGCCGGTGTTCGATGGAAACCGCAAGTCTGTTCGTGTGGGTGGCTAACCAACCAGACCGCTTGGCGGATTTATTTCATAGATATAATACCACGTGAACCGTTGATGGTATAGTAATCTTATGACTGAACGACTTATCTTTGTAGACGAGAACGACCAACCTGTCGGTGTGGGTGATCGGAGAGAAGCTTGGGTAAAGGGCTACTATACCCGCAATATTAGTGTGATGTTGCGAGATCAAAATGGACGAGTTTTATCTCAAAAGCGTAATACGCGTGTAGCATCTTACCCTGGAATGTGGACTGTTGCTGCTAGCGGACACGTTGACGAGGGGGAGACGTGGGATACGGCCGCTTACAGAGAGACTCAAGAAGAAATCGGTATATCGACTGACCTGAAGCACGTTGGTAACTGTATCTTTAAGGATGATGTAGATGATAAGAAGATAAGGCGAATAATACACGTATATGAGGGCATCATTGATAGCTCGGCCCAGTTTACCCTGCAGGAAGCTGAAGTTGATGATACAAAGTGGTATACACTTGCCGATCTAAAATCTCTAATCCAACAGCACCCAGAACAATTCACTCCTGTCTTCAGAGAGATTATCGATCGATTCTACTCGACGGATGTATAATGGTCTAGATGGAAAAAAATAGACTGACCGATCTTGGTGTGTTATTAAAAGACGCATTGGCAAACATTGCGTTGCATGACCATGCCGACAAGGCAGTCAAAAACGAGCCGACACTGCATGCACCAGATATAGGCAACGGTATCCTATTCGCGTATGAACAGCTTCGGAATGTGTCAGAGAACATATAAAACCACCTACTGTTCCAAAGTGCTATACGACGTTTCTACAAACGTAATTTGTCGTTCGGTTTCAAGAAGACCCCGATAGAATTGAGCCAAGAGTTAGTCATTGAGCTGACACAGGCTGAGTATCTTAAAAATGACTCGACGACCATGTCGCAATTGACGACGATCAATACGTACATCACAGAACTCTACACAACCTACTGGAAGCTAGTAAAAAGACAAAAAACAATTAAGCCAGAGGTAGCCCAGAAGTGGGTACTTGACATCCTGACGGTCAAAACCGAACAAGTGTTCAATAACCCTGTACGTATCTTGTCGTTTGCAGCGTTTGCATACTCTCACTTTAACCCATTAGTCGATGTGCATGAGTTTGTTATAGAGGGTGAGAAGTTCGAAAAAGCCGACCACGACGTCATACTATACATTGCTATTCACAAAGCGTTACTCAAGTCTAACGAAGCAAATATTAGAAGTGGCTTGTTTGGTCTGTATGGCATATCGACCGATGATATCGACAGCTTGATCACGTTTAATAAGAAGTTCGACACGTTAAACTCATTGAAAACGACTGCCAAGGTCTCGCGTGTCATCAGTCGCAATGGTGCCCCTCTACGGATACTGCAGGCTACATTTTTCAAAAAACACGCTGATCCACGATCTACCAGCTTGACTAACCACCTGAATGTCTTGGGGCAAGTAGAGGCGCAAATTACAGAAGAATACAGCCAAGTCCAGCAAAACGTCCGTCGCGGTGTGATCAAAAGTATAATCTTTCTCATCATTACCAAAGCCCTCATCGGGTTGATTGTCGAGATCCCGTACGATATCGTTGTATACGGAACGATCATCGTGTTGCCCCTTGTTATTAACCTTGTATTCCCGCCAGTGTTTATTGCATTCACCGCTTTGACGTTCAAGATGCCGTCAGCTGCTAACAAGAGAGCAATTGTCAGTTATATTCATACGATGCTATACGAATCGGATGACAAGCCTCAACTTGCACGTTCACAGCCGACTGGACGTTCGTACTTCTTTAATACAGTGTATGCGATTATGTTCGTCGGTGTCTTCTACCTGGTCGCAGAACAGCTTAGAGTACTTGAATTCAATATCGTCCAAGGCATCATATTCTTTGTCTTCCTTTCGACCGCAAGCTTCCTGGGATACCGTCTGACGGTGCAGATAAAAGAGCTTGAAATTGTCAGCAGGCACCATGGATTTATTGCGTTAATTCGTGACTTTTTGTACGCGCCGTTTATATTTGTTGGACGTAAAATATCGTATCGCTTCGCCAGAATGAACATTATCGCCCAGATCCTGGATATTGTTATTGAACTACCTCTTAAAACTGTTTTGCGGCTAATGCGCCAGTGGACGGCGTTTTTAAATAACAAAAAAGACGAGTTGCTGTAACACGTTTGGTATACTGATACAAAATGAACGCCCACAATAAAGAAGCAGAGTTTTTCCACCACATCGCACCAAAGGTTCGCGAACTAGTGTTAAGTTTCAAGGGTAACGCCGCTATAAGCGTCCAGAAACGACCAGGCGATTATGCTACAGAGGTAGATATTGCAGTCGAAAACTTGATTGTTGAGGAAATAGAACGTAGATTCCCCGGTGATATCATAATGGCTGAAGAAGGTTACGCTGATGTTCAGGTGCCAGATGGGCGGATCTGGATCATCGATCCAATTTGTGGAACGACTAATGTTGGACGGGGACTAAAGAACTTTTGTACTAATATTGCACTAGCGGACAAACGTACTCTTATCGCGTCATGCGTGGTTGATCATAGTCAAAGTGATTACTTTTGGTCGGTTGGTGAACAAAGAGTATATATCAATGACGCACTGCTCAGTATCGCTGAACCTGTCGAAGGAATGGGCGTTGTTATAGATGTTGACATGGGTTCACTAGACAACGTTAATACTGCAGAAAAAGAACGTTTCAGTACATTCCTTCACAGACTAGTCACTACGACGGACTATATGCCGTTTTCGTTAAATACATCGCTAGGGTTTGCGTATAGCGCTATTGGTAAGTTCGACGGGTTTGTTAATATCTATAACCATCCATGGGATATCTGCGCGTCCATTTTCTTGATGCAACAGGTCGGAGGCGTTACAACGGATCTAGAGGGCAATCCTTGGACGATCGAAGCAAACAATGCAATTGCTGCACGTGATCCAGCAGTCCACAAGCAACTGCTTGACGCGTACAACGGTAGATAGATCTACTTAATTATTCGAAGCCTACTTGCTAACTGAATAAGCCCTGTTCTTCAGTGGGTGTTGTAAAGATCAGGATCTGGACCACCTCGTTTACCCGTTTCAAGTCCATCAATTGCGTCCATATCGTGCGTCGTAAGCTCGAAATCAAACACAGCAATGTTTTTCTTGATACG
>CAZDKN010000018.1:0-11787 GCA_964506065.1 uncultured Saccharimonas sp. (SeqCode)
CACACATCGTGATAGACAGTCTCGCCTGCCTCGGCAAATCGATAGCTTTCGAGCTGCTTTTGAATATCAGCACTCGCAGTGTTGAGTTCGTTTATGATCCAGTGATCGGCAAGCGATTTTGGCTCAGGCAGACTTGGCTTGTAGTGGTCCCCTAGTTTGTCTTCGACAAAGCGTGCGACATTCCATAATTTGTTGGCAAAGTTACGTCCTGCGACGACTTTGCTCAGGCTGAACGCTTGGTTCTGTCCAGCGCTACGACTTGCAACTAGCCCCATACGTAACGCGTCCGACCCATACTCGGCAATCACTTCCATTGGGTTGATAACGTTACCCTTGGACTTGCTCATCTTTTTACCCTTTTCGTCAAGAACTAATCCGTGCAAATAAACGTCTTTGAACGGCACTTGGTCGGTTGCGTACAGACCAAACATAATCATGCGCGCTACCCATGCAGTCAAGATATCCGCCCCTGTTTCCATGACGTCTATTGGGTAGAATTTTGACAGCTCACCATCGTCCAAGAAGTCCGTCGTTACATATGGCCACTGACCACTGCTAAACCATGTGTCAAAGGTGTCTTCTTCTCTGCGATATGTTGTGCCGTCTACAACAATTGTTTTTTCATCGACTCGATCATCAAATATCCAATCGTCGGGGTTATTCACGTTCTGAAAGGCTGGAATTGGTATGCCCCACGGGATCTGTCGCGACAGGTTCCAGTCACGAATATTGTCTAAGTAACTGATCAAAAACTGCTTGCGGCTAGCAGGCGTAAAGGTAATCTCGTCGTTTTCGATAGCAAGTTTTGCGCGTTGGGCTAGTGGCTGAATACGTAGGAACCACTGGTCTTTGATAAGTGGCTGAATCGGTAGCCCACTCTTGTAGTCATAACCAACCGTATGCTCAATGGTCGTCTTGCCACGAATCAGTTCTTGGGCTTCTAGAGCGGCAATGGTTCGCTTACGTGCCACCTCAGGAGTTAACCCAATAAATTGCGACGGTGTGTTGATCATCGTACCGTCAAAGTCGATAACCTGAATGCGATCTAGCTTGTGACGCTCCCCTATTTCGAAGTCGTTAGGGTCGTGAGCAGGGGTAATTTTGACTGCACCTGTACCAAACTTGGGGTCAACGTAGTCGTCAGCAATAATCGGAATTTCGCGGTCGGTTAACGGCAACAGTACGCGTGTACCAATCAAGTGCTTGTATCTTTCGTCGTTGGGATTAACCGCAACAGCCGTGTCGCCGAACAGCGTTTCTGGGCGAGTCGTAGCGATAACAATCTCACCAATCTTGTCGAATGTCGGGTATGCGATCAGCCAGAGTGTACCCTTTTCCAGCTTGTGATTGACTTCGATATCGGCGTATCCCGTTTGGTACTTTGTGCTGTAGTTAACAATACGTTCACCCCTGTAAATAAGGCCTTCTTTCCACATTTTTTCGAACGTTTTATACACGCGACTGACCACCTTTTTATCCAGTGTATAGACCAAGTGATCCCACGATGCACTAGCACCAAGCGCGCGGATTTGTACCTCAGTATTGCCTCGATGCATCTCGACAAAGTTCCACACTTGGCTGTAGATTTGCTCACGAGTAAAGTCGAAGCGACTTCTGCCCTCTTTGGCGAGCTCTTTTTCGTATACGACCCAAGTTTCTAGTCCTGCGTGGTCTTCGCCAGGAATATAGATGACATCCCTACCCTTCATGCGGTAATAGCGAGTCAAAATATCCTCTAGACCGATCGTCAGGGCATGTCCGATATGCAAATTACCGTTGGCGTTTGCAGGCGGCATAATGATGCTATATGGCTCGCCTACCCCTGTTGGCCTGAACGCGCCAGACTTTTCCCACATGGCGTAGATGTTAGGTTCGTACTGGTTAGGATCGTAAGCTTTAGCGAGTTTCATATGAATGGGTTCTGTGTCACTTCGTATTAGTGTTGCTTCACGTGAAGATACAAGAGCAATAGACTATTTTCCACCGAAAACAGTTCGTCTTTTGCCCAAATCCACGTGTTTGTTTTCACCGCTCATTATAGCACAACCTTATCCGTGTATAATAGAGGTATGATTGAGTTACAACGGTGTACAGATCAACAGATATGGGATGAGTTTGTCCTTGAAAATGGAGGTCACCCATTACAGCTTTGGGGTTGGGGTCAGCTCAAAATGGCGCATGGGTGGAGTGCTGATAGGCTACTTGCGTACGACGAAGACACGATCGTTGCCGCAGCACAGGTAGTAACCCGCAAATTACCATCGCCTCTCCGTGCCTTTTCGTACATACCACGCGGGCCAGTAGGTGAGCAGGGGACTAGTCAGGAATTCCTAGAACTAGTGGCAACGTACGCAAAGCGCGAATATCATTCGGTGGCACTTTCGATCGAACCAGACGTACAAGAATTTAGTCCTCCACAGGGGTGGGTGAGTGCAAAAAACAGCATTTTACCTGCTCAGACCATCGTCTTGGATTTAGAAAAAAGCGACAGCGACTTGCTGAGCGTCATGGACAAAAAGACCCGCCAATACATTCGCAAATCTGCCGCGTCGGGCATTACTATCAAACAAGTTCGCAGCCGAGACGACCTTGCTAAATGCCTAGACATCTACCACCAAACGTCAAAACGAGCTCGCTTTGGCGTGCACGATGACCAATACTACTACGATGCGTTTAACCTACTTGGTGATCACTCGCCAGTCTTTGCTGCATATGTAGATAACGAACCAATTGCCTTTTTGTGGTTAGCGATCAGTGCCGATGTAGCGTTTGAACTCTACGGTGGTATGAACGAACAGGGACAAGAGCTACGAGCTAACTACGCGTTGAAATGGCACGCAATCCGCAAAACAAAAGAGTGGGGACTCCTGCGCTACGACTTTGGTGGACTAGTAGGGGACGGTGTATCAAACTTCAAACGTAGCTGGGCCGAGGATGACACGCAACTAGCAGGCACATTTGACCGACCATTATCGCCTTTTTACAAGCTATGGAGCAGAGGATTTCCTGCTGCCAAGGCTACATTCCGTCGTATTAAATCGTTGCGTAATTAACAACGTTTAACACTTCTCACCAAGTCGTTTTTGTCATTGATAGGACTGGTTGAACTTCAGCCTCAAACGGATCGGTCGGTGACTGTTTCTGTGCATAGTAGTAGGCGAGTGTCGCTACCATCGCCCCATTATCGGTACATAGCTCAATTGGTGCGTAGTCGATGTTTAGCGGCAATCGTTCAGACAGCACCCGACGCAGTTCAAGGTTTGCGGCAACGCCACCAGCGATCACGACGGACTTCGGTAAATGCTCGTAATATGCCCGCACAGTAGCATCAACCAACGTTTCAACCGCTGTGTGCTGGAAGCTAGCGGCAAAGTTTGCCCTCTGAGCGTCGTCTAACAGCGCTGCAAGCTTGTGTGAGGGAAAAGATAACTCAACACCTGCCTCGCGCTGTACAGCCCGCAGAACGGCTGTTTTCAGCCCAGAAAAGCTAAAATCGTACACTCCTGACATTTTTGCTTTTGGTAATTTATATGCCTTGGGATCACCCTCTAGCGCAGCTTTCGCTATCGACGGTCCACCGGGATATAGTAGCCCAAGAATCTTGGCAACCTTGTCGAATGCTTCGCCCACTGCGTCGTCCTGAGTATGTCCTAACAGTTCAAAATCACCGTGATCGCGGAACAACACCAACTGAGTATGATTACCACTGACAATAAGTGCCAACATTGGGAACTCAGGCTGTCTAGACGGCAACAAGAGGCGATTGCTTCGTTGCTCGCTGCGCGGCTCGTTCGCTGTAGCAGGCTCTACAGCTTCACTCTCTGCTCCCGCGCGCCTTGCACTCACGCTCCCGTTGTCGCCTAGATTGCTTTGTTCTGTAATAAAGTTCGCATACACATGAGCTTCAACATGGTGGATAGGGTAGAGTGGTTTGTTTTTCAACACAGCCAGCGTCCGCGCAGCTAGCGTACCGACCAGCAGCGACCCGATTAGACCTGGCGCATACGTCACAGCGATGGCATCAATATCATCCCAAGTCACCTTGGCGTCAGCCAATGCTTGGTTGATCACAGGATTAATCACTTCGATATGACTACGCGCCGCTACCTCTGGCACCACACCGCCATAGACCGCATGAATATCAATCTGCGAATGCACAACGTTACTCAGCAACACGCGCCCATCCTGTACAACCGCCGCCGCCGTCTCGTCACAACTGCTTTCAATTCCCAATATTTTCATCCCTATCAGTGTAGCAGAGAATACTTTCCTCTACTCGCATGCAAGTGTTCACTCCGCTAACCTAGCATCAGCGGCCCCTGTACCAGGGTCAGACCCTTGCTCAGCTAACAATACCTTAAAAGTCTAAAGTGGCGGTCCCGTCGAAGTTGAGTTATTAGCTGAACCGTTCCACGCCCAGCCAGGCGAGTTACCGTCGGAGTAGTTGTAGAGGGTGCTTCCATGAGTAACCATAATGCCATCCCACCACACGACATCGGCTCCATTGTTTGAACCATTGCCTAAGTAGAGCAATACTCCCGTTGCGTTAGAAGGTATTGGCACCACCAGCGATAGTCGTGTGACACCAGAGTTATTGAGTGCTTGCGAGGAGACAAGGGTTGTTCCGTAAGATGAGTTATCGGTACTAATACCCACATTGATCGCCCTAGCGCGACTACTTAGGCTACCTATTTGCGCCGCTGTTAATCGCACCGTTGCCGATATCAGGTAGGTATTGCCAGCTTGCATACTCAAAGCAAAAGTTGACGCACTACCGGTGCGCATATCGCTAGATGTACTTCCAGTCGAAGTGAGCATGAAGGAACGACTACCGCTGGCCGCCCAAGCGGTTGATGTAGAAAGCGTAGCATTTTGCGTGCCCCATCCGAGGACGTTAACTTCGGCGCTCGGATTTACCGCCAAATTGGTAATAGCTGCCACTCCTCCGCTTCCGTGCCCCGCACAAGCACCGCTAGCTGGTGACGTTCCGACAGAATCTACCTTATAGCTTGTTGCGCCGATGGTGGCTGTTACACAGTAGGTTGCAGGACTGGTGCTGTTATTCACTGTGTATTGGTAGCTCGTGTCAGTGGTTGTTCCCATTAGGGTGGTAAATGTAGCGAAGTCTGCAGGATAGCTCCCATTGTCTACGAGGTACAGCTCTAGCTTCTTATTTGCTTGAGCTAGTGCAGACTGAACGATACTGGCCTGTGCTCGCTGCTGTATGCCGCTATACGCTACGATCGCTGCTACAGCCAAAATTCCTATCACCACGACGACAACGAGCAATTCAACGATTGTAAAACCCGACCTGATATTTGATTGTTGTTTGTGAAACCTTTTCTTTTGCATACCCAACCCCTTTATTAACTAGAGCCTGGCTGCAAGTTTTGAATACACAAAACCCGCCGCTAGGCGGAGCCGAAGCCCCCATGGAAGTTTCCAACCATGACCTGTAAAGCAACCCAACGACGGGATTAGTATGCTTTACAGGATTTTCAACCATGCCTTTCACTTGCGCTAGTCAGGTTAGGTTGTTTGTGCCGAATTGTTGACACGTAACATAGTTACGCTTGAGGTAATTCTAACATAAGACAAAAAACTAAAACAATTCTAACTAAATACTAGATATGCCTAACCGTTAAGGCTTTCCTTGTCAGGTCATCCGAGCCCACTACATTCGACAGTGCATATCAGACTATTGACATGTTTTATTTTAATCTGTAATATAACATGTGAAGTTATATTTAATAAAGATGGAGGTGATTATGAAAGGAAGGTTATATGACAATCAATGTATGGCAAGCGGACTCAGGTCGATCACCAGTAATGAACTTCATTAATAGTCAAGACGTTAAAGCAGGACAACGGATAATGAAAGATATCGACCATTTAGAAGAGCAGGGTGTTGCCCTACAACATACGAAGAAGTTAAAGAAACTTCAAGGATACACAAGCTTGTACGAATTGATAACTAACTTTAGAGGTATGGGCTATAGGATAATTTTTACGATTATTAAAGGTGATGCATGGTTATTAGAGGCCTTCAAGAAAAAAAGTTCCGACACGCCTCGGCAGTATATTGATACAGCTATTGGTCGTCGTAACTTATTATTAAATAATGTGTCATAAATAGGAGAAAAATAATGGACTGGAGAGATGCAAAACAACAACTATTAAAGAAGAAGGCTCTTAGAGAGGCATACGAGCAGATTGACCTAAAATACGAGATAGGCAGAATGGTGAGTGATGCAAGAATTGCAAAAAAAATGACCCAAAAAGTACTAGCCGAACACCTAGGAACACAGCAGCCTAGTATTGCTCGGCTTGAAAGAGGTAGCTACTTACCTAGTCTTGTATTTCTACAAAAACTTGCTGAAGTTTTTGATACTCAACTACTGCCACCTCAATTTGAGTTTCTCGAAACTCGGCGAGTGACTTTGTCCCATACAGTCAAACTTGCTAACTTTTTCGAAGACGTTAGAAATCACAGTGCAATCAGTAGCAGATGGTCAGTTGGCGAAAGCACGTGTACTTACAACCCCCCAATCGTAAGAGAAGGAGCAATTCAATATGCTTAAGCACTTAAAGAACGTCTACGTTGTCCTAGCACGAGAGGTAAGCACAGACGCAAATGACGGTATGGTATCTATTATTAAGATGATAGACAAATTTACACTCCAATATAATCCAGCCCAGCTTAGTAACGACGGAAAGATACTAGGAAAAGATCCTATCCTATTTGGCGGTATCAAGTACGTAATAGCAACAGCTTGGAGTCTGGGACAGAAGCTCAAAAAAGACACTACTTTTAGCTTTAAGGTCAGGATGATTGATCCAGATGGGCGTGATTTGGGGGGCCCTATCCAAAGCCACACAATGCCTACCGGATTTGATAAAGTCAATTTTAATTTTGAGATTGATGGTATCCCAGTTACTGGACCAGGTCACTATAAATTACTAGTGGAGCTAGTTTCTCAATCAGAAGAACTCCTTGCGCAAGGAGAGTACCCCTTCCAAGTAGAGCTTATAGAAGGTAGTGTTCCACTGAACAAATAATTCTAACTCCTACACTTAGCCATTGCTAAGCAAAAACAAGTTAAAGACTACAAATTCACCATGCCAAATTAAAATATGACCATGCAGGTCATATTAATTGGCGGAGAGGGCGAGATTCGAACTCGCGGTGAGTTGCCCCACGACGGTTTTCAAGACCGTTACCTTAAACCACTCGGTCACCTCTCCAGATGCGGTTTCGAGGACAATCATAACAGATACGGAGAGGCTAGTCGAGAGGCTGTCGAGCGATGACCGCCACCCAGACCGACGTCGCGCCTGCGTCTTTCAGTGCTTTGGCTGCGTACTTCAACGATGCTCCTGTTGTCATAATGTCATCAATTAACAGATGCGGAATGTTCTGTTGGACTTCCGCTCTTGCCTCAAACGCTGCCTTTGCCTGCGTGTCGCGCGTCGCCGCCGAAGCCTGACGCTGTTTGGTATGCGTAGCGCGCCCTAGCACCTGCGACAACTGCAGACCACGTTGCTTGGCAAAGTAGCGGGCGATTAGCAGCATATGGTCGTAGCCACGCTCTCGCACGTGCGCAGCGACAGTAGGGACGGGAACAACGACCGTTTCAGTCGGCAGATCGGGGACCGTAGCTAGCAGCAAATCAGCAAGGTCGCGATACGCAGCGCGCATGCGCTCAAACTTGTACAGACCGATTAACCTCTGTAGCGTGTCGCGACGGTCACCAACGCACCACGCCTGGTCATACGGTACTCGGCACATATTGCAGATCCCGCGAACCCCACACGGTCGTCGACATACCAAACAGACAGTTCCAAGCTCGGATATGATGTTATATTTACAATTATCACACAGTGGTTTCCCACTACTGCCACAACCACAGCAGAGGTGAGGGGCAACAAGCGAGAGCATATTGTCTATCATTGTGTTTTTTACGTTTACTCCACCTAATTAGTTGCATTATAGCGCATATGATGGTTATAATGTGAGAGACTATACATATAGTGAGCCTAGAGAAAGTGGAGGATATCATGGCCCGGAAACAAAATGACGATTTATTGATCGAGGACGAGTTAGCAGCAGCTTTCTTGAACGACGACGATCTAGTAACAACCGAAGAAACTACTGTAACAGCAGTTGCTGACGACACTTGGGATGACAGCGAGGAAGAGTTCCCAGGTCAATTAGCTGTTGATGTCTACGAAACAGAAGACAAGCTAGTCGTAAAGGCTCGCACAGCAGGCGTTAACAAAGAAGAGCTCGATGTAAGCATCAGTGACGGTATCCTAACTGTTAGCGGCACGCTATCAAGCGGTGACGAAACTGACGCTACCAACTGGCACATTCAAGAATGCTACTGGGGCGAATTCAGCCGAACATTGGCATTACCAGTGAGCGTCAAAGAAGACGAAGTAGAAGCAGTTCTAAAAGACGGCGTACTATCGATTACTTTCAACAAAGTAAAGCAAGAACAAGCAAAGAAGATCCAGGTCCTCTAAGCCGCTCACAAAAGCAAAATATACCCTCACAACCGTGAGGGTATATTTTTACTGTACCTAAAATACTGTCCAGGGATAGACCCTTGCTCAGCGAATTCTCAGTATTTAAGTTAGTGTTTACTAAGTTTATATTTTTGTTATATTAAGTATATGCCGGGTAGGAACATACTTAAGGAAGATGTGGCAGAGACGTACTATCATATTTACGCGCGTGGCGTAGATAAACAAAAAATCTTCCTTGATGACGCCGACTTTATCTATTTTTTATCGCTGTTAAAGAGATACCTATCGCCAGAGCTAACCAAGACACCTCGAGGCATCGAATACCCAAAACTGTATAACGACATTAACCTCTTGGCGTACTGCCTTATGTCAAACCACTTTCACCTGCTTGTATTCCAGATTAACGAAAAGGCGATGACGCGATTGATGCGAGGTGTCATGAGCACGTACAGTATGTACTTCAACAAAAAGTATAGGCGAAAAGGTCATTTGTTTGAGAGTTGTTACCGAGCTTCGCGTATCTCGAACGAGACCTACTTGCTACATATCAGCCGCTATATACACTTGAATCCCTACGATTGGCGTGCGTATAGGTACTCATCTCTTTCGTCGTATGTTGATTCGACGAAGCGTGATTGGCTTGCAACTGGACGTATCTTGGATCTCCACACATCTACCGCTGAGTACTTACATTTTCTAGAGGAGTACGAACAAGAACGTGACGATTTGCAGCTAATCAAGCATGAACTTGCGGACAATCTATAACACCCTGTATCCTCCTGCCAGGGTCTATCCCTCGTAGCTTGTAGGTACGAGCTCCAAACATCGTCAATTCTGAAGATAACCTGAGCAAGGGATAGACCCTGGTCAGGGGTAGAGCTAGGGTTATTTATTTAGTTATGTGTCCGATCCAAAATAAAATGTCCGACACGTAGTCGGACATTTTTAGAAATCAACGGATAGTTACGCCAGGCTGGTGAGAACCCAGTTGACGACCGCGTACGCCAGGAAGGCGACAACGATACCAATGATAGCGTACAAAATAGTGTTCTTGGCCGCTTGGACCTCTGAGTCTTTACCGCCTGATACCGTGTAGCGGATACCACCGATAATCAACATGATCACCGCAACAGCACCAATAATGAACAGTAGGATGTTCACGATTCGCGTAAAGATAGATTCCTCTCCGAACAAATCAGCCTCTGCACCAGATGGCTTTGAACAAGCTGCTCCACCAGAGATGGTTGGGTTGTTAGGGTCACAGACTTGGGCCGATACAGGTGAGCTCACAGGCGCTACCACTAGTGCACCGATTGCAAGCAATGGGGCAGCCAACACTCCAGCCAGCACTCTTTTAAATGTTTTTGTCATTATCGTTATTCCTTTCTTACGAATTCTCTACCTATTGTTATAGCAGATTCGCTTATGTTTGTTAAGTTTTATCCGAAAGCTCTGACCACCCAGTTGACGATTGCATAGGCAGCAAAGGCGAGGACCAGTCCAATCACAGCGTACAAGATCATATCTTTGGCGCGCTTGACGTTAGCATCGTTACCTGCCGAAGTGGTGTAGGTGATACCACCGATGATAATCACAATCACGGCAGCTGCGCCCAGCAAGAACAATAGCGTATTCACTACAGTGGCAAGAACACCTTGTACGTTCTCGTCCTTGTTCTTACAAATCGTTGTATTCGCGTTCAAGGGATCTGCGCATGTATCTTCGATTGCGTTCACAGCGCCAACGCTTACAGGTGCTGCAAGTCCGAACCCAGCTACCAGTGCGAATGCCAAAACCATACCTTTTATTCTATTCATCTCTAGACCCTCCCAACTACGAACCACGTTATTCCAAATGCTGCCAAAATTACAACTAGTCCAATGACGGCGTACAAGATTGAGTTCCTCGCCTTTTTAACCGTCTCGGGCTCGCCACCATTCGTCACCATCATAAACGCAGCGATAATTATCACGATAACGGCGATAACCCCCCCTACAAAGTAGGCGATATTGAGCCCTGCTGCCAGTACTTGGTCAGCCGACCCGTTAGGGATATTAACGTCGTCGGACGATAGGGATTGTGCGAATAGCGTAATAATACTCATGGATTAACTATTAGTATACCCGATACTAGGTTAAGGATAGCGATTGCTCCAATCGATATAGCAATACCGATTGCAGCGTTGATAATTGTCTGGCGTGATTTGGCAGCAACATCCGGACTACCTCCGCTGGTCATAAACTGGAATCCACCATATAATATGAACCCAATCGCAGCATATATAACTAATTGCAAGGCAATTTCTATAACGTTCAACACAATCCGCCAGATGAATGGACCAATGCCACCAACTGCGTCAGGGGACGATACAATACATTTGTCGTTTTCTATCTCTACCAGCCCATTGAACCATGTTGGAAAAGTAAGAAAACGCATTGAACAATCTTTGACATCGGTAATATGTGCTGCCGCGACGGGTTGAGGTGCAACGATCGCTAGCAATCCACCGAGTGTCATAACACTTAGCCCAATCGATAGCGCCAGTGTCTTGATCTTCCTCATGAGCTAAACAAACCTCCTGGAATGATAAAGTTCAACAGCGCGAACATCAGTGCATATGCTAGCAGTCCAATAATTACATTTCGAATGAACTCGAGCGCCTTTTTAGTCTGTTCGGTACTGCCACCCGCTGTTGTATATAGTATTGCGCCGTACACGATACCCCCAAGGGCCGCGATACCAACACCGGCGGTCAAAACGTTGATTGCAATCAGCAGTAATCTCCATATACCATTTTGATCAATGTCTTTTTCGTCAATGGTACCATCACCGTTTGTATCTTTGTCAGGCACAGAACTACAGTCAATGACACCGGTTTTAATTGGGTTGCCATTTTGATCAACACCACATGATTGAGCCATAGCTACAGTGCCGCTTACCATGCTCAACCCGACAACAGCCGCCAGTCCAAAAAGTAATTGTTTAAATGTTTGTTTTATTTTCATTACTACGTATTAAAATACGACAAAGGTTATGGTTATGCAAGTTTAAAACGCAAATTAGGTATAGGGTGGGTGGTTGCTTTTTTTGGATAAATAGTGTATAAGTATAACTAGTCAAACCTAAGGAATATAAAAAATGGTCAAACACAGCAAAGAACCCAGCCTTGAATCACGCGGTGACGTAGAATCATCTGTCCAGGCAAGTCGTTTTGGTGTTATGGCAATGATCCGTTGGATGCAAAACCATCCTCGTGCC
>CAZDKN010000019.1:0-11125 GCA_964506065.1 uncultured Saccharimonas sp. (SeqCode)
GTGCAGTCACTAACGATGTGTTTAATGATGATAAAAAACACTACGTCACCGTCTGGGTTCTAAGTGACGCACCAAAAGGCGAACCGAGTATTACCGAGCCAGACAAATTCGTTGATCAAGAGTGGATTGATATTGATAAGTTGCCTGAACCACTATTCTTGCCATGGCGTTCACTACTCGTCAGTGAATTTATTGACGATATAAAACGACAGATAAAGTCCTCGTAGAACCGTCATATAAATGACAAGGCTTTGTATTCGCAAAGATATAACGCGTCACTGAGAACTACCTGAACAAGGGATAGACCCTTGCTCATGCTTTTCAAGGTTTTAGGTAACATAGGCGAAAGGTAGAAAGAGACGAGTATTGACATTTTATAACGTTTATGCTAGTATGTATATGATAACACTTTAAACACAAACATATGTCATTACTCCAATATCTCCAACTACAGCCACTCGAGCCGAACGACGACGGGACTTCGGACAGTCCGCTTGATTCGTATGCGCAGGATGACAGCATTTCACTTGACGACGACCTTGATGAACAAGCCTTGGATGACGCCTGGAGCAGTATCATTGAAGACATTGAACAAGACCCAGAATGGTTTAAGTTCTCCTAAAACTTTTCGGTTTGCTATACTTAGTATATGAATCTTACTGACGACGAATTCGACCGACTGATTAGCCTTGCAATGGATAAGCTACCACAGGAGTATATCAAGGGGCTTGATAACGTGGCGATCGTCTATGCTGATGACCCTGACGAGCATCAGCGTCAGAAAACCAATCTCCATGCAAACAGTTTGCTGTTCGGTCTGTATGAAGGTATCCCACTGACAAAAAGGGGCGCGGGGTATAGTTTTGTGTTGCCTGATAAAATTACGCTCTTTAAAAACCCAATCCTAGCAGTGTCACGTACGCCCGAGGAGCTGTTTGAACAGATAACGCGCACGCTCTGGCACGAAATCGCACACTACTATGGGCTAGATCACGATCGTATTCATTATTTGGAACGTCGAATAAAACCCATTGATCCGCTATAATACATCTTATGATTACTAAAGCAATTATTTCTGTCGCAGGGTGGGGAACTCGTCGGCTACCGATTACCAAAGCGATTGAGAAATGCATGCTACCTATCGGCAACCGTCCGCTCGTCGACTATGTTGTACAAGATTGTATTAGTGCAGGCATCAAAGACATTTACTTTGTTATCAGCGAAGGCAGTACGCAGCTGAAACAATACTATTCCAACAATGACTCATTGAACCAATATTTGATTCATAACGGCAAGAACGATGCACTTAAAGTTGTGGCTGCCCCCCAGAATGTAACGTTCCACTACATTGAGCAACCGATGCTGGGAAAGTACGGCACAGCAATACCTGTGGCGCTGGCTTCGCAATACATCGTCGATAACGAATCTGTTGTGGTGCTAGGTGGTGACGACTTTATTTATAACAGTGGAGCAGGGAACGCAATCGAAGATTTGATAAACGGTACGCCCGAAAAAGGCGTATCGCTCCTAGGCGCGCACGTATCAGCGGAAACCGTTGGACAATACGGGGTGTTAGAGGTTTCCGAGGACAGTGATTTTATACGAATAGTCGAAAAGCCTGGGTCTGACCACACGCCAAGTACACTAATCAATATCAGCAAGTATGTTCTAAACCACGCCGTTGTTAAGCTGATTGATGATTTCGTTAACAGTCATCAACTTGGCGAATATTACATCACGGATCCGATTAACCAATACGTTGCTGAGGGTGGACGCGTGAAAGTCCTCGAAGCCCAGGGAGAGTACCTAGACGGTGGTACTGTCGAAGGTTGGTTACATGCTAATCGTGTGGTACTCGGGGATATTGCATAGCAGGGCCGTATCTGTTACAATGATTCAGATTGATTAACTTATTAAAGGAACCAACATGACAAAAGCAGTCGTTAAGATTGGCGGCAAACAATTTATTGTTACTGAAAAGCAGACCATCTTGGTTGATCTTCTTCCTGAGGGAACAAAAGAATTGACACTAGATGCACTTTTGGTTATTGATGGCGAGAAGGTATCAGTTGGAACACCTACTGTTAAAGGTGCTGTTGTGACTGCGAAAGTCGTCGACGACCTTGTCAAAGGTGAGAAAATCCGCGTTATTCGCTACAAATCAAAGAAGCGTGTACACAAAGAAAACGGTCACCGCCAAAAATACTCTCGGGTAGAAATCGCCTCCATCAAATAAACAAAATCTCCGCTGTCCAAGGCGGAGGTTTTTATATGGGCTCGTGCTACATCAAATGATATTGCATCTCCTTGCTCGGAGTAAGTTGAGTAAACTCTCCTTACTCTCTCGCTTCGTCGTGCTATAATAAAACGAAACAGAAGGGGTAGATATACACGTGACGACGGTTATTTCAGTGACTAATCAAAAAGGCGGAGTCGGCAAAACCACAACGGCAGTCAATCTTGCGTACTACTTGGCCAAGATGGGTAAAAAAACACTGTTGGTCGACTTTGACCCGCAGGGGAACGCGACGAGTGGACTCGGTTTTGACAAGCAAGCACTTGAGGTAACAATGGTGGACGTTATCCTAGAGAAGAAAACGATTGACGAAGTTATACTTCCAACGGCGTACAAGAACCTCTTCGTTGCACCTACAACGCCACTGCTTGCGAATGCCGAGGTTGAGTTGGCGCAGGCTGACAAGCGCTTCTCGCGCCTTAAGGCAGCAATTGATGCTAGTAATGGGGCGTACGATGTTGTCGTTGTCGACAGCCCACCGAGCCTTAGTCTGCTGACAGTCAATGGGCTGATCGCAGCAAAATATGTGCTGCTACCTGTACAAGCAGAGTTTTACGCACTTGAAGGATTAGGGCAACTACTCGAGACCATGAAGTTGGTCAGAAAAGGCATGAACCCGATACTTGAACTGTTAGGAGTGTTACCAACAATGTTAGATGGACGGACGACACTGAGCGGTCAGGTTCACGCCGAGATCAAGAAGCACTTCCCAGGTAAAGTATTTAACACAGTTATACCTCGTAATATTCGTCTCGCTGAAGCACCAAGCCACGGTGTTCCTGTCGGTGTATATGACAAGTTTAGTAAAGGTGCACGTGCTTACAAAGCGCTGACAAAGGAGGTGATTGATCGTGCCGGAATCTAACAAAAGAGGATTGGGGCGAGGATTTGAGTCGTTAATTCCAATTGACTTGCTTGATGAGTCGTTTGATCCAACGTCCAAACAAGATGACCAGATGAGTGAACTACGCCAGATCAAATTGTCAGAGATCGTAGCTGACCCTGACCAACCACGTAAACAATTCGACACAGAGGCACTCGAAGATTTGGCTGCTTCTATCCAAGAACACGGAGTCGTACAGCCTATCGTTGTTGCGCCTAAAGGTCAAGGCTATCAAATTGTTGCCGGCGAGCGACGCTACAGAGCTGCAAAGTTAGCTAAACTAGAAAAAATTCCTGCTCTTGTCCGAACACTCAGCGATCAGCACAAATTAGAAATTTCACTGATCGAAAACCTGCAAAGAAAAGATCTTAACGTTATCGAGGCTGCAACTGCTTACCTGAAATTACGTACCCAGTTTAATATGAGTTTTGAAGAGATCGGTAAGCGCATGGGTAACAAGTCAAAGAGCGCAATCAATAATACGATGCGCCTTTTGCAGTTGCCACCAAAAGTACGCTCTGCACTACGTGACGGGTTGGTCACAGAAGGTCAAGTACGCCCGTTTGTCGGTATTGACGACGCAGTTGTCGAGAACATCCTCCCGCGCATGATCAGCGAAGGTTGGACGGCACGCTACTGTGAGCAGTACGCACTGAACTTGCGCCAGATGGATACAAGCAGCAGCAAAGATTCCCCTGAGATAGTCGTGACATCTCCGTATGAGTCAGAGGTTCGTCGACTTGAAGCACGTTTCTCGGCACCTATAACAGTGCGTGCTAACAAACGGGGGACAGGCCAGATCATTATTTCGTTCAAAGATGAACAAGATTTCAAACGCATTCAGGAAATGTTAGAGAATAGCTAACTAAAATCCGCGAAACTTATCGAACGGAAAGATCCTCAAACTGACAGGACCAACGACATCATAGAAGGGGATTGTACCTAGTCCGTTGCGTGAGTCAAGCGAGAATGTTCCTTCACGGTGGTCGCCAGATACAAATAACTCGCCGTCAGGCACAATTTGATCAACGGCGCCACTAGTTGGACTGCCAGGTGCGCCATCGTTCGCCTCGTCGGGGTCAAAGCCGCCAGGGTTGTCGGAATTATAGACAATATAGTGACCGTCACTAATGACGACTCGCTCACCAGGGAACGCAATAACACGTTTGACGATATATTCATCGCTCATACCTGCACTATAAAGAGGGTTTTTGAACACAATAATTTGTCCGCGTTCGGGGACGTACGTTTCGTTTTGTAGTTGAGCCCAAGTAACAGGAAGACGGTTCACGACCAAGCGATCGTTGGTGTACAATGTTTTTTCCATGCTGGGCCCGACGACGCTGAAGCTACGAAAAACGAAACTGTTGATTAAAAGCGTACCAATAAGTACGCATACAATAAATATACTGATGCTTAAGGCATCTTTTATAAAAGGGTGTCTCTGAAGAAATGATGCTTCCATCACCTCTAGTATACACGTACCAGTACGTCAGCGGTAGTAAAACGGTTATGATTTTAAAGGTTCAAAATATTGGAAAACTTAGGTATAGTAGTATGAGTATTTATGAAAAATAGACGACCATCCATTGACGGTTTTGTGCCCCGACGTGTCGGGAGCCAATTAGGCGAACTCCACAAAGCTAGGCCTATGCAGACTAGCACTGAGCTGCCTGATAGAACGCTACATTCCGGGGATGATGAGATCCAGCAGCCAGTCGGGGTCGTTCGTAAGGGACAGGCTATCGGGCGCTCAGACATAGACGAGTCATTGCGCGAGATTGACGACGTTGTACCTACAAAGAAACTTTCGCGGCGTCAACGTCGTCGGCTCGACAATCAAACAAAGCCGCGCAGTAAAGCAAAACGAATTGTAAAGTGGTTCTTTATACTTCTGCTTATAGTGGCCCTGGGGGTTGGCGCATATCTTGGTATCAAGTTGCTACTAGCGAGCGGCAATGTGTTTAAGGGTAGTATCTTTGATATCGTTCAGAGCCAGGCGTTGAAAGAAGATGCGAACGGGCGCAGTAATTTCTTGGTTCTCGGGACTTCAGAGGACGATCCAGGACACGGTGGTGCGTATCTGACCGACTCTATGATGGTTGTTAGTATTGATCAGACGCAAAAGAACGTCTATATGTTCAGCGTTCCCCGCGACTTGTATGTAGAGTATGAGATGGCTTGTAATAGCGGTTACTCTGGCAAGATCAACGAATACTTTAACTGTGTGAGTGACGACCACGACAACGCCGAAGCCGAACAGCTCAGACTAAGCGAAACTCAAAAGTTTGTCGGCGCAATCTTCGGTCTTGATATTCAATATGGCGTTCACGTCAACAACACGGTTATAAAAGATGCTGTTGATGCTGTTGGGGGCGTTGATGTGGATATTCAAGGGAGCGGTGGCGCACCTGGCATACTTGATCGCAACTTTGACTGGCGCTGTGGTTATAAATGCTACTTGGTTAAATATGATAACGGCGTCCATCACCTAGACGGTACACACGCACTTTACTTGGCGATGGCGCGTGGTGATGTTGCGCCAACCTATGGATTGGGCAACTCAAACTTTGACCGTGAAAAAAACCAACAAAAAATCATCATTGCGTTGAAGGATAAAGCTGTTAGCACCGGGACATTTACAAACTTAGGTAAAGTGACCGGTCTTATTGACGCGCTAGGCAACAATTTACGTACAAATATTCAAACCAAGGAAATTCAAACCCTCATGAAGCTTGGTACAGAGATAAAGACCGAGAATATTCAAACAATCAGTTTGTTTGACGGCGATGAGCGAGTTGTCACATCAGGTCCTTATAACGGTGCTAGCGTTGTAATGCCAACGGCGGGAATCTTCAACTACACCGAAATTCGGGCGTACATTGCACAGAACCTATCAAGCGATCCTTTGACACGTGAGAATGCTGGAATTGTAGTTCTTAACGGATCAGGTGTGATGGGTGCAGCTCAGACAGCAGCAGACACGCTTGAAGCCCAGGGTTTTGCTATTAATATAGTTGATAACGCACCAGACGGCACATATGCGACCTTTGAGGTGTACGTTGTTGATGAGTCTAAAACCGCAACGCTTGCCAAGCTGAAGGAACTGTATCCAAAAGCAGTCATCAAGACAACTGATCCACCTGTTGCCGTTAGCGACAGCGTTAGTTTTGTGGTCGTCATTGGGGCATCTAGCACTTAGCCAGTACATGGTATACTAAAGAGGTAATGGAATTTTTGAAGATTGTCAGACGACGTTCGTTCCTGAGCGAAGTTGTCTATACGGTTCTTAACATCGCGCTTGCGTTGGGTGTCGTGCTTATTATTTATGGTACGCAGTCACCATGGCTCGCTCTCGGGCTGGTCATACTAAGTAAGTGGCGAGTTTTGGCCGTACGACCACGATATTGGTTCGTGAATGTACAGGCTAATCTTGTTGACTTCATCGTCAGCATAAGCCTCATCGTCTTCTTGTATACAACTCATATCAGCGCTGCGGAGCCATCACAAAAACTCTTTATCATGGGAGCGCTTACGCTTCTATATATAGGCTGGCTTTTGTTCTTAAAACCTCGTTCAAAGCGAATATACGTAGCCGCCCAAGCTGGTGTTGCACTCTTTTCAGGGACGGCGGCGTTGTTTATGATATCATACGCGTGGCCAGCATCGGCTGTCGTTTTGTTGATGTGGTTGATTGGCTATACGACTGCTCGACATATCCTGTCGAGTTATGACGAGACACACATCCTTTTTCTCAGTCTGCTTTGGGGGCTATTCCTGGCGGAATTAGGTTGGGTGGCGTATCACTGGACAGTTGCGTATATGCCGCTAGGTATCCAAAGCGTAGCATTCCCTAGGGTAGCGTTAACAGTATTTTGTATTGGATTTATTCTGCATCGCTGCTATGACTCGTTCTACCACCACCAAAAGATCAGGGGTAATGATATTCTGCTGCCCATATTGTTTACGGCGAGTATTATCATTGTTTTACCGTTGGTGCTTAACCTACTAGGCGCGCAAGTCACGATCGGTCTGTAATAAGCTAAGTGCTTTTTTCGAACGCTAAACAGTAATCTTGTTGTCTAGTGCGTTGGAATCCATGTTGATGGGCAAATTGAGTGATTGCAGTATGTTGTTCTGGATCAGCTTCAAGCAGCAATTTACCCTTCGGGGTTAAGCGCGAGACAGCTTGAACAATCAATTTATTGATCAGAGCCAGGCCGCCCTTATCAGCGAAAAGAGCAGATGAAGGTTCATAGTTTGTTTCGGGCGAGCGCTCCCAAGAAGGGTCGACATACGGTAGATTTGCCACAATGATATCTGGTTGGAAAGGGTAGTCTGTCAGGAGGTCGCTTTTGATGATATGAACATCAGCGCCGAGTTGCTTTCGGTTACGCTCGGCGACCTTTAGCGCCTGAGGACTATTGTCTAACAATGTTACCTCGAGTTCCTGGAGCTCAAGTTTAGCGGTAATTCCTAGATTGCCGCTACCTGTCCCGACATCAACAAGTTTTAGGTTGCGCTCAGGTAACAATGCTTGATTTTTTGGCATGAGGTCCTTTAGCACGTCTATGATCGCTTCGGATTCGGGTCGTGGGATGAGTGTCGCCGTTGTGACATTAAACCTGCGTCCATAAAACTCTTTGTGGCCGATGATATAGGCTACAGGTACACGGTCAAGGCGCAGCGCCAGGCGTGCGTCCGCAATCTCAAGTGTTCGTGCATCAAGCAGCTCATCATCGTGCGCGTGCAGATACGTTCGATTTTTGCGGATTGTGTGATCAAGAATGATCTCGGCATCCAATCGTGCACTTTTAATACCAACCGCCTCTAGTTGATCCGTTGCCGAATCAAGCCAGGTCTTAATGTGCATTAGCTGCTGCGAGTTCTCGTTCATAGCTCTGTAGATGCTCAATTATATCTTCAATAGCGCCATTCATAGCAGATGGAATATTACTGCGACTGTAACCGATACGGTGGTCTGTAATGCGGTCTTGGGGGAAGTTATAGGTACGAATCTTTTCACTACGATCACCGCTACCAATCAGGTTACGTCGCTCGGCGTCTAACTTTGACCGTTCATCATCGAGTTTTATTTGGAGCAAGCGACTGCGAAGCACTGACATTGCCTTTTCTTTGTTTTTTAGTTGCGACTTTTCGTCTTGGTTTGTGACAACCAGTCCACTAGGCAGGTGAGTGATGCGTACTGCACTGTCTGTCGTGTTGACAGATTGCCCGCCGTGACCACTGGCGCGGTAGATATCAATCTTTAAATCTCCTGGCAGGATCTCGACGTCGGTTTCGTCTGCTTCTGGCAGAACTGCAACGGTAACCGTACTAGTATGAATGCGGCCTTGAGATTCGGTGCTAGGTACGCGTTGCACTCGGTGAACGCCTGATTCGAACTTTAGCTGAGAATATGGTGAATCGCCTTTGACGCTGAATATTACTTCTTTGTAGCCGCCTGTGTCGTTGGCGCTTTCGCTGATGAGGTCGCTTTTAAGGTCATGAGCTTCGCAGTAACGTAGATACATTCGGTATAATTCTGCTGCAAACAGGCTTGCCTCGTCTCCGCCTGCACCTGCGCGAATCTCGATGATAACGTTTTTTTCGTCGTTAGGGTCACGAGGTGCCAGCATGATAAAGAGTTCGTTCTCGATCTGTTCGAGTTCGTTTTCGATGTCTACAACCTCGAGTTTTGCTACTTCGGCTAGCTCGTCGCTGCCGTTCATTAGGTCTTTTGCTTCGACTAACTGTGCCTCAAGCGTCTGTCTACGTGTAGCTTTTTCCAGTATCGCATCAAGCTCTGTGAACCGTTTGTTCTTGTTCGTATACCCACTGTCGCTATAGGCGTCGGGACGCGCCAAAAACTCGCCGAGCTGTACTTTTTCGGCTTGGAGTTCATCGATATTGAGGGTTATTTTTGGCATATTATTTCTTTGAGGCAAGCAGTACAATGCCAGCCACAATCCCTGGGAGCCACGCAACAATAGCCAGTACACCTATGAGGAATAAGATAATGTTGAGAGTGACGGCGAGCGCGTTTGAGTTAAGCAGCCCGGCGGTATCTAGTAACCAGTTAACAAGAGCATATAGGATGAAGGTAGTGATCAATAAACCTGTTGGACCGATAAGCAACCATAGTGCACCTTTTGTTCGCTTGTCGAGTTTGGCCATGGTATATCTCCTTGATAAGTACTGTGTTAATTATAACAAAAAAGAGGTCATTCGTGACGACCTCTTAGATGGTTGCGCTAGTTGTCGCTAGCGGTCTTCTTTGCTTTGACAGCGGCGGCTTTTTTAGCTTTGCTTGCTAGTTGTTCTTTGCGGGCTTCGGCAGCTGCGAACTTCGCTTTGTAACGATCAACACGGCCTTCGGTGTCGATGATCTTTTCTTCACCAGTGAAGTAAGGGTGAGATGCGCTACTAATGTGCATTTTTACCAATGGATACTCGTTGCCGTCTTCCCATTTAATAGTGTCGTTTGTTGGTGCGGTTGACTGCGTAAGAAACGCAAATCCAGCCACGTCATCGCTAAACACGACGGGGCGGTAGTCGGTAGGGTGTAAATCTGTTTTCATAATCTGAATCATTGTATCTGTTTTTTGTGTGATTGTCAAAGGGTATACCCCTTGAAATTTCTTAACTAAAGGGTTATAGTGAATTAGTAACACTATTTAATGACACAACTTATCGCAAAACTCCTAAAATCTTAGGGCGATAGGTGAGGAACAAGGAGTACAAACATTATGGCAGTATCTGTCGATATTAAAGCCCTGCTTGAAGCAGGCGTTCACTTTGGTCACAAGACCAGTCGTTGGCACCCTAAAATGGCGCCGTACATTCATAGCAAACGTCAGGATAGTCATATTATTGATCTGACAAAGACCGTCGAAGGCCTCGACAAGGCGTTGCCGTTTTTGACGCAAGTCGTTGCAGGTGGCAAGCAAGTACTGTTTGTCGGTACCAAAAAGCACACCAAAGAATCGTTAAAGTGACAGCAGAGGCTCTTAAGCAGCCATATGTTACAGAGCGATGGCTTGGTGGAATCTTGACGAACGTTGCAACTATTGGCCAGCAAATCAAGAAGTTAAAAGACCTTGAAAAACGCATGGACAGTGGTGACCTAGAAAAGCGCTACAACAAACTCGAAGTCCAACGATTCCAAGAAGAAATTGATGAATTGAACGCAAAGTACAGTGGTATCAAAGATCTAAACGGCAAGCCGGGTGCAATATTCGTTATTGACGTGATCGGTGATTTGAACGCTATCAAAGAAGCACGCACGCTAGGTATTCCAGTTGTGGCAGTTGTAGACACAAACGCTGATCCGTCACTGGTTGACTACGTCATCCCTGGTAATGACGATGCAATCAAGGGTATTCAACTACTCCTAGATTACGTATCTGCAGCAGTTAAAGAAGGCTTGGGTGCTCAGAAAGCCACAGCAACGGAAGGAAAATAGAATATGAACGTATCAATTGACGACATCAAAAAACTAAAAGAGCTAACAGGTATTGGTCTGACTGATGCTAAGACTGCGCTTACCGAAGCTAAGGGCGACTTTGACAAAGCGCTCGAAGTACTACGCAAAAAGGGCCTCACTAAAGCCGACAAAAAAAGTGATCGCGAAGCGCGCGAAGGTATTATTGACAGTTACGTTCACGGCGGACGTATCGGTGTACTTGTCGAAGTAAACTGCGAGACTGACTTTGTGGCTCGTACAGACGGATTCAAGGACTTTGCGCACAACATTGCACTTCAGATTGCGTCAATGTCACCACTCTATGTGTCTGAAGCCGACATTCCAGCTGCAGAACTTGAACGAGTGAGAACCGAAGCAAAAGAACGTGTCATGGCGGAAGGTAAACCTGCTGAAGTGGTCGACAAAATTGTTGACGGCCAAGTCAAGAAACATTTTGCAGAAAAAGTTCTATTAAACCAGG
>CAZDKN010000020.1:0-10791 GCA_964506065.1 uncultured Saccharimonas sp. (SeqCode)
TGGGGCAACACCCGCTTTTGATGTTTTCGTAGAAAAATCAAAAGAAGTGGTAAATTGGATGACAGGACCCGACTAGTAATGGAATCAATACTTACACTTGTCGGTTCAAGAGATAGTCAGTATACTACCTACTGCATATGAATGATCCAAAAAAGATTTCCACGATTGCTAATTGGCTTGGTAGCGGCGCCATCAATATCTTCGGCCTGCCGTTTGCTGGAAAAGACGACCAAACAAAACGTCTCGGCGAACTGTTTGGTGTCGACAATATGAGCAGCGGTGACATCTTACGTGCGAGCATGACACCCGAAATCAAGTCGTACCTTGACCAAGGCAAGCTAATACCAAGTGAGTTGTTCGTAGAGGTTGTCCTACCTTACTTGAGCCGACCCGAACTTCAGGGTAAACCACTACTTCTCAGTTCAGTTGGTCGCTGGTACGGTGAGGAAGACGGCGTTATGCAGGTTCTCAATGCCGCGAACCATCCCTTAAAAGCGGTTATTTACCTTATTATCTCGCGCGATGATGCGCTAAAACGTTTATACAAAAGCAAAGACCTAGGTGATCGTGGTGATCGCGACGATGACGATGAGCAGCTTCTCATCACGCGCTTTGAGGAATTCGAAAACAAGACACTACCTGTTATCGAACATTACCGACAATTAGGACTTTTGATAGAAATTGACGCCACACAGTCGCGCGAGGCAGTACAAAATGCAATCCTTGATCAACTGGCTGAGCGTGCAGCTAGCGCGAACTAGTCTCTCTTTAGCATCACAGTAAATGCTTCGGACGGTATATCTACCTTACCGAAACGCTTCATTCGTTTCTTGCCTTTGGCTTGTTTGGCTAGGACTTTCTTTTTACGCGACACGTCACCGCCGTACAATCCGGTGGTGACATCTTTGCGATATGCTGATAAATCTGCGCGTGCGATGAACTTACCGCCGATAGCTGCCTGCAATGCAACCTGGAAGTTTTGTCTCGGAATGACATCTTTTAACTTGTCGACGACGATACGACCTAAGTGTTGCGATTCACTACGGTGAGCCATGATGCTCAGTGCATCAATCATCTCGCCCGCAACGTAAAAGTCTATCCTGACCAAATCTTCTGCACGATAATCGTCCAGTTCGTAGTTAAACGATCCGTATCCACTAGTAACGGACTTTAGTTGGTCATAAAAGTCGGTCAGCAGGTTAGCCAGTGGCGCCTCGAAGCTGATAAGCGCTTGTTCATCGATATAACTGAGATTGTTTTGACGTCCACGCTTGTTAACGATTAGTTGCAAAACAGCACCAATATACGTTTGCGGTACAACGATCTCACCCTTGATCCACGGTTCACGAATTTCACTTATGCGGCTAACATCAGGCAGTTCACTGGCACTTTTAATATCAAGCTCATCCCCAGACGAAAGACTGACTTGATAATCAGTTGAAGGATTGGTAACAACTAAATCTAGGTTGTACTCTCGTTCCAAGCGTTCACGAATGATATCCATGTGCAGTAGTCCCAAAAAGCCAATACGCACACCGAAGCCAAGTACTGGAGAATTTTCTGGTTCAAATTGCAACGCCGAATCGCTCAAGCTTAATTTTTCGACAGCATCTTTGAGGTCCTGGTAGTCGTCGTTACTGACCGGGAAAAAGCCAGCGTACACAAACGGCTGTACTAGCTTGTAGCCGGGCAACTGTTCATCAGTATGTGACCGTTTTGTCGTGACCGTGTCACCAACTCGTGCTTCTCGCGTCGTGCGCAGGTTCGTCACAATATAACCAATCTCACCGTTACCCAAATCATTCTCGGGTTTCATCGCAGGACTAAGTGACCCAACTTCAAGTGCAATTCCACTGGCATGCGTAGCGATCATTTCGATTGTATCGCCCTTTTTGATCACCCCGTCGACCACGCGAGTATACAAAACTACTCCTCGGTAGTCGTCGTAGTAGCTATCGAAAATCAGCGCTCTTGTGGGGGCGTTACTATCACCTTGCGGTGGTGGAGTACGACTGATCACGGCACTCAGTACATCCTCGACGCCTTCGCCTGTTTTAGCACTAATTTTTAATATGTCTTCCTCACTACAGCCCAACAAGTTAATGATTTCTGCGCTAACCCGTGGGACATCTGCTGCTGGTAGGTCGATTTTATTCAGAACTGGAATAATCGTCAGCTCAGCCGCCAACGCCAAATATACATTTGCTAGCGTTTGGGCTTGAATTCCCTGACTTGCATCGACGACCAAAACCGCCCCTTCACACGCAGCAAGCGATCGACTTACCTCGTAGCTAAAGTCAACGTGTCCTGGTGTATCGATGAGGTTCAAGTCGTAGCCTTGGTACTTCATGCGTACAGGCGCAAGTTTGATCGTGATACCTTTTTCTCGTTCTAGGTCCATGCTGTCGAGTAGTTGCGATTTCATATCACGCTTCAGCACTGTCCCAGTAATCTCGAGCATGCGATCGGCCAACGTCGATTTGCCATGATCAATGTGGGCAATAATACAGAAGTTGCGAATATTTGATTGGTTCACGACGAGCTACCGAGTCCTGTAAAATAGAATTTTTTTGGCACTAGACAATATCGGTTGAACCTCATCTAGCTTCATCAAGTAACTAAACAGGAAGTACGCCAATCCACTGATTGCCACAATTAACGCAAACTTCGGGAAGCTTGCAAAGAAGCTTTGGTCATCAGCACTTAGCGGCAAGAGCGTCACGCTGATGACCAAAGCTTCTTTGCAAGCTTCCCGAAGTTTGCAAAGAAGCTTTGGTCATCAGCACTTAGCGGCAAGAGCGTCACGCTCAGATACGTAATAACCGCCATAAACCCAGCCGCGCTCGCCATCCGTGCGATACTGTGAACGAACGTAAGATCAAACAACCCTCTGATCCGACGCGACATCACGACAAACAAAATAGCCACTTCTATTGCAGAGACAACTGCAGCCGCCCAAGCAAGCCCGTATACTCCTAGTTCTAACCCTAACGTGAACCAGATAGCAAGCGAGATGTTGAGCGTAATCGTAAATAGCGAAATATACAGTGGTGTCTTGGTGTCTTGCTGCGCGTAAAAGCTCCTTGCTGCAATATGATAAATAGAACGGAACAAAATGGCGATCGCCAAAATACCAAAGATACTCGCCATCAGCGTATCACCACCGTTTTTGATAAAGTTAATCAGATACCCGCGTCCAAAAAACGCAATAACCGTCACTGGAAGCGCTAGCCAAATAATCACCCTCAAGACTGACTGCAGTTCGCTCTTAAAGAGGTCTGGACGGCCTTGGCCTAACCGTTCTGCCATCTTGGGAAAGGCAGCTGTACTAATCGCCACACCAATAAGATTGACTGGCACAAACGATAGTGCCGAAGCCTGTTGATAGGCACGAACGCTACCAGCTGCCATGCGTGAAGCCAAGTTTGTCTCAACAATGCTGTTCACATAATCAATTCCTTGATCTAGCGAGCGAGCGGGTAAGAGCGAAACAACCTTTCGAAAACCTTTGTTCTTCCAGTAGATCTTGAACCGATAGTCAAAGCCCATTCCAAACAAACCTATACAACTCACTAGTAGTTGGAGTATTGATCCAAGCACGACACCCAGCGCAACGCCCATAATACCGCCTTCAAACACCTGCCATCCAAATATGTTGATGCCGTCGGTAAAGAAGAGGATACCGATGATTATGCCTATGTTGTAAACTGTCGGCGCAAGTGCAAAGAACGTGAAGCGTCCAATTGCCTGTTGCATACTTGCAACAACTGTCGCAATAGCAAACAAGAACGGATTAATGGCAATGACCCTCATCATACTCACTGCCAGCGCATGACCTGACTCATTTAGCCCTGGCCCAACCACATATGACACCAGCGGTTCAGCAAAAATGATAATCAGAATACTCGCTGCCAATGTGACAATCGCCATCAAATTCAAGATACTGGTCGATAATTCCCATGCCGATCGCTTATTGCCAGCTGCCAATCGCTGGTTAAATACGGGTATAAAAGTCACGCTAAGAGCACCAGAAACAAGAATAAAGAACATGAAATCAGGTATTGAGAACGCGACTGTATAGGCGTCACTTCCTACCTTGTATGTATCATAGTACAGTGCGTTAAACTGGCGATCTCGGATCAACCCAAGAATACTTGAAAGTAATGTTGACCCCGCAAGTAAGGCCGCTGCTAATTGCAATGTCAGCTTCTTGTTGGCTCGGACTACGCTGCTTGTTATACGTGCCATTAAGATTTACGCGCCTTGCTTAGTACAGCCTGGCCTCCTTAGGTAGGGTGGCATCCTTGAGGATTGCCTTAACACGTGCTTCATCGAGTGTTTCTTCTTTGAGTAATGCTTCGGCTAATTCGTCGAGTGACTTGCGAGCGTGAACCAAGATAGTGTATGCACGATGCTTCGCTTCTTCCATCAGTCCACGCACTTCCATGTCGATCAATTTAGCGGTATCGTCACTGTACGGACGTTCGTGTGTCATTTTGTCAAATACCATTCCACCGTTATCGTCGTGGAATACTTGATCACGGAGCTTTGTGCCCATTCCTTGTTCAATCACCATGTCGCGAGCAATTTCAGTCGCCTTGCGAAGATCAGATCCAGCGCCTGTCGTGATGCCGTCCTTGCCGTAGACGATTTCTTCAGCGATACGACCGCCTAATGCACGCGCTAGAATGTCTTTGAATTCATAGACGTTCGTATAACTCGTATCTTCTGGAGGCAAGAACCACGTCACACCACCAGTACCACCGCGTGGAATAATCGTTACCTTGTGTACGGGATCACTGTCAGGTAGTAAGTGGCCAACAATTGCATGACCTGCTTCGTGATAAGCCGTCATGCGCTTTTCTTTTTCGTTCATGATCTTTGTCTTGCGCTCAGGACCAATCGCAACTTTTTCGAATGCTTCGGTAAGATCTGCGTTGCTGATCTTTTTGGCGTTGCGTCGTGCTGCAACGATTGCTGCTTCGTTTGCCATGTTCGCCAGGTCTGCACCTGATGATCCGGCAGTCTTTGCTGCCAATGCATCGATATTAACGCTCTCGTCAACTGGCTTCTTTTTGAAGTGAACTTTCAAAATCGCTTCGCGGTCTTTGCGCTCAGGCAACATGATGTTCGTTCGACGATCAAAACGACCTGGACGAAGTAGCGCTGGGTCCAGCACGTCCGAACGGTTGGTCGCAGCCAGAACAATAACGTTCGTTCCTGTTTCAAAACCATCCATTTCAACCAAAATCTGGTTAAGCGTCTGTTCGCGTTCGTCGTGACCACCGCCCATACCGCTACCACGTTTACGCCCGACAGCATCAATCTCGTCGATAAAGATAATGGCAGGTGCGTTCTTTTTTGCTTTTGCAAACAAGTCACGCACACGTGATGCACCGACACCTACGAACATTTCAACAAACTCTGACCCACTGATTGAAAAGAATGGTACGTTCGCTTCACCCGCAACTGCGCGCGCCAACATTGTCTTACCAGTTCCTGGGTTACCGACTAGCAAAACGCCTTTTGGAATCTTGGCGCCAAGTGCTTCATATTTCTTTGGGTGTTTTAGGAAGTCAACAACTTCTTCGAGGTCTTGTTTTGCTGAGTCGTTACCGGCGATATCGTCAAATAGGACTTTTTCTTTGTCTTGGCCATACAATTTAGCTTTTGATTTACCAAAGCCAAGCGCTTGGTTGTTTTGCCCCTGAGCTTGACGCATCATGAACATGAAAAACGCGATAATCAAGATGACTGGAATGATAATGATAGCGAGATTCCAGATCGTGTCGCCTGTTGTCGATGGTGGAGTAACCTTTAGTTCTACCTCTGCATCTTTGTTGAGCCCTTGTTCTTGGATGCTGCTGCCAGCTTCTTTGGTTGATTTTTCGGTTGCCTTGTCGCTACCCTTTGGGGTAACCTTGACTTCGTTGCCTTGAATCTCGATCTTTGTAATCTCACCAGCGTTCGCTCGATTAATCACGTCAGAAATTGATACTTCTTTTAAGTTATCCTGCGGGGAGGTGATTGCAACAACGGCTAAAATACCAAACACCAAAATTGCCCAGAAAAGGCTGAGGCGCATAAGGTTGTTAGGTTTTTTTGGTGGAATGGGTGATTTAAGTGCCATAAAAGATTATCTGTGCCTTTCGCTTAGCGGTAATGAGACCGTATTTACTGCTTCTATTTTATCAGTTCAACTGCAAAATTACGAGAGGTGAAACGAAATCGCACACCTGCAGCTGCCTCAAAAAAACTACCAGCTTTGCTTGTTTTGATAGCAAGCAACGCACGTTCCAGTTGTGGTCGTGTCAGTCGCGCGTCAACAATAAACCGCAAACACTCAACTGCGGTCTTTGGTTCTGCGTGCGTAAAAAAGTAGCGACTGTACGTCGGACCTTCACCCACCAATCGTCGCACTTCGTCATCGATCAGTTTTTTTGAAGCAATTTGGTGTGTACGCAGCCCCAGCAGCTGGCGCTTGTCATCTGATGATAAACCCTTCGTTTTGCGACGTAAGCGATTACGTAAATAGGTATCACTTGCGTTTGTACTGTCTTCGCGCCACCTAAGATTATGTTTATTGGCATAGGTAATAATGTCTTGTTTACTCATATCAAGCAGTGGTCTGACAACGTCTGAATCTAGAACTGCCAACCCGCGCCAACCTGTGCCACGCGTTAAATTAATCGCTACCGTTTCGATTGCATCGTCAGCATGATGCGCTGTCACAAGTTTGGCGTCATGCTTATTAGCGACAGCTCGCAAAAACGCATATCGACGGTTGCGCGCTAATTCTTCACTCGCCTGTCTGCCTAGTTCTTCGCGGGCAGACTCAAACACCAGCCCATAGCTCGCAGCAAGCTCCTCCACGAACTCCGCATCTTTGTGCGAGTCGTCACGGATACCGTGATCAAAATGCGCGACAATCAAGTCAACATCAGGCTGCTGCACTAACTGATGCAACAACACGACCGAGTCAACTCCGCCGCTAACCGCAACTACGTATCGATTACTCATGGTACTAGTATAGCTGAAGGTAAACGGGTAGTGTCGCCTGTCTAGACTACAGATACCTTGTACTACCAAAAGGAATTTTTTGCTTAACATATATACCCGTCTCTAGCGTGTCCGCCGAGTGAATCGTTCGTTCACCAAACTGTTTGTTAATAGTATCAATTGCACTTGTAACCTGTCGCTCACGAACAATTTGGTCGTTAAACAAACTCAGCTGTGCATTCTCTATGTTTTCCAGTTCATAACAATGTATACCTATTTCTCGCAGATTATTCGGTGCGTCTTCGAACAATCGCCGCGCGGTATTATAAATAGTCTGATCGTGACAAAAGGGGAGTTGGGTCATGGTGCTAGCATGCCAGTACTTACGGTCGAGTGTTTTAGCGTAGACATACAGGCCTCTGGCGGACTTGTTTTGGCTGCGCATCCGACTACCGACCGACTCGCACAAATGATGAAGCCGCTGGAGAACCTGGTCGTACGACAGGTCGAATTTTTCCAACACATACTGCCGCCCTACCCGTTTAACATCAGATATCACGTCGTCAACTTCCCAGCCTCTTAGGCGTTTATACCACCACTGTCCGACAACGCTCTTAAAGACAACTTTCTGCAAAGTCACCTCGTCCGCATCTAAAAACTCCAGTGGCGTAAAAATTCCGACGCTGTTGAGACGTTTTTCGTTACGACCCGCAATTCCTGTCAGATCAGTTAGCTTTAGTGTCGATAAAACTTCGCGTATGTTACCAGGCGTAATGATATCAAGCCCGTCAGGTTTATGTAGTCCAGCAGCAGTCTTGGCCAGAAAACGGTTTGTGCTGATACCCACATTACAGCGCATCCACCCTCCAATCTCATCCTTCAATCGCTGTTTGATTTCCAGTCCAATATCCTCCAAGGTGCGACCTTGGATAGCAAGCGTTGCGTCATGGAAGTCAATCACACCCTCGTCGATACTTTTCATCGTGACATGCGCCGAATAGTCACGCATGATATCAAGGAGTTTATGGTACACAAATCGGTACTTCGGCGGATCGCTTTCCAAACCGATCAGGTTCGGCGCCAAGCTGCGGGCTTCTCTGAGCTTCATACCAACTTTCACCCCCACCGCTTTCGCCTCGTAACTAGCGGTCACAATTGCCGTCGTGTCCGTCCGACGATTCAC
Source organism: uncultured Saccharimonas sp. (SeqCode) (assembly GCA_964506065.1). GTDB lineage: Bacteria > Patescibacteriota > Saccharimonadia > Saccharimonadales > Saccharimonadaceae > UBA1547. Next base: position 8,183 of record CAZDKN010000020.1, read on the forward strand.
AATAGCAACAGGTCGGCCGCGCAGTAGCGGTCGTGCCTGTTGCTCGACGGTTGCAAAACAGCTGTTCAAGTCAATGTGCATGATCAGTGGTCGTTCATCATTGAACTGCTTCATAGTGATCCGCCTCCATCTTTAAGTGCCAGGTGAGTCGTTCACTATCAAATTCCAATCGATAGTCTGCGCTACCGTCTGTCACATCAAATACATGAATCATCCGTTTGCCCTGCGCACTTGGATGCCGCAGACCAATCTCGGTAATCTCTACCTCGCGACCGTTTGGTCGTCTAAATTTGATCGGACGACACGGATTCAAGCCTTCGCCAAATATCGCCACCACGTCAATTCGTTCGTTTAAAAAAGTTTCATCATTCATCAGTATTAATCCTCAAAAGTTTTATTGAGAAACGATTCTGATTGTATTGCCCGTATGCTTGCCCGTTTCTAGCAAAGTATCCGAAAACAATTGAATGATCCGTTCGTGAGGGACGCTTAGCTATCGCCAGTGAGTATCACGTGGAATGTACCTATCATTATAACACCACCGACACCTCTGGAAAACAAGTCCGTTCTTTGCTACAATCGTCCCTACGGCACCGTAGCTCAGCTGGTTAGAGCGTAGGACTCATAAGCCTAAGGTCACAGGTTCGAGCCCTGTCGGTGCTACCAAATCAGATTCACAAAAGAGATTCGATGTATGTATCGAATCTCTTTTAATTTCATCTACTTAGAAGTTTTTAGTTGAATCCTACGTAACAATTGGGCATTTAGAGCAACGACAATCGTTGAGACAGACATTAAGACAGCCCCTAATGCCGGAGAAAGTAAAATTCCATATCCAGACAAGACACCGGCCGCAAGTGGTATAGCAAACACATTATAACCGGTAGCCCAGATCAAATTTTGTGTCATTTTAGTATACGTTGCCTTTGATAATTTTATGACTTTTACGACATCTTGTGGATCGCTTTTGACCAGAATAATATCAGCAGACTTTATTGCAACATCTGTCCCAGCCCCAATGGCAATGCCTATGTCTGCCTGGGTGAGTGCAGGTGCATCATTTACACCATCGCCGACCATAGCAACCTTCAGACCTTGACGCTGAAGTTCGACGACTTTGCTAGCCTTGTCTTCAGGTTTTACCTCTGCAAAGTACTGTTTTAGTCCAAGTTGCTTTGCAACATGTTTTGCAACATCTTTGCTATCGCCTGTAATCATAGCTGTCTGTATACCAAGCTGGTGAAGTGACACGATTGCAGCTTTTGCTTCGTCGCGAACCTGATCGGCTAAACCTACTGCCCCGATAATCTGGTTATTCGATATGAGATAAACCTCAGTCTTACCTTCTTTTGCGGCTTCTTTCACTTTCCCCGCAATACTACTCGGTACGGATAACTTGTTCTCCTCGATGTAGCGATAACTAGCGGCGATGTATGTTTCATCACCGTGAAGCGTACCTTGTACTCCTAAGCCTGGTATCGCGCTAAAGTCGTCGACTTTATCAAGGTGGATGTGGTGACTCTCCGCATAGGAGACGATGCCACGTCCAACAATATGTTCACTGTGTTGTTCGAGGCTTGCCGCCAGATGGATAATGTCGTCTTTGGTATAACCTTTTGTCGACCATACATCGGTTACTCCATGCTCGCCCTTAGTTAAAGTCCCTGTTTTATCGAAAAGCACTATATCGAGCTTTCGAGCTGATTCGAGAGCCAACCGCTTTCGTATCAGTAATCCATTCCGTGCAGAAAGAGTTGTGGAGATAGCCACTACCAATGGGATTGCAAGACCCAGCGCATGCGGACAGGCAATAATAAGAACGGTGACTGCTCGCTCAAGAGCGAAACCTGTATCTTTGGCTATTAGCCAGTACACAAAGGTTACGCCAGCCGTCACCAGCGCTGTGATGGTTAGTACGAAGGCTGCTTTATCAGCAAGTACCTGAACGTTGGATTTTGATGACTGTGCTTCCGCAACGAGTTTCATAATTCCCGCTAGAGCAGTATCTTCACCAAGCTTTGTGACCTTGATAGTCAGAGCGCCGTCTTGATTAATTGTACCGGCAATCACCTCGTCATTAATTGACTTACTGACCGCTTTACTTTCTCCAGTAATAGCCGCTTCATTAACTGAAGACCTTCCGTCGACAATGAGACCATCCACGGGAATACTGGTACCGGGACGTACAAGAATCATATCGTTGATATTCAGCTGACTGACAAGAACTGGTTGAGGTTTTCCGTTAACTATTTTTTCTGCTTTATCGGGCAGTAGTTGCTTGATAGCATCGAGAGCATTCTCGGCTTTCATTATGGATGCCATCTCAAGCCAGTGTCCGAGTAACATAATTGTCACTAGCGTCGCTAATTCCCAGAAGAAACTATCACCCGCAATAAAGAACTGTGTAGCAATGCTATACACATATGCAGTGATAATTGCGACGCTAATCAGGGTCATCATACCTGGCAGCCTAGCTTTTATTTCACCTAAGGCGCCTTTTATAAAAACAAGCCCGCCGTAAAAGAAAATGATTGAACTAAGGATCAAGGGTATATATTCAGATCCGAGAAATGCTGGTGGAGTAAATCCAAACCAGTGTTGGATCATTT